>OZ251539.1:0-107500 GCA_965243135.1 Alphaproteobacteria bacterium | reverse complement strand
GAGTTCCTGAGAATCGCCGACCGCCACCGCGCCGCCCTGGACATGCCCGGCGCCGGGGACGCCGACGTCCGCGAGCGCCTGGCCGGCCTGGACGACGAAACGCTGGCCGGAGTTCTCGACGAGCGAGAGCTCGAGGCCCTGCGGATGGGCTACCGGGAGCGCGTCACCGACGTCCACCTGCCCCACGTCAGAGACCTGCCCGCGACGTTGCCGGGCATGTTCGCCGACGCGGCGGCGCGGGCCCGGGAAGCCGGTTTCGACGGGGTCGAACTCCATTACGCCCACGCCTACACGATGGCGTCCCTGCTGTCGCGCCTCAACGACCGCGAGGACGGATACGGCGGTCCCCTGCGAAACAGGTTGCGCCTGCCGCTCGAGGCGTTCCGGAAGGCGCGGGCGGCCGTCGGCGACGATTACGCGGTCGGCTGCCGCTTCCTGTCGGACGACATCGTCGCGGGCGGCAACGCTCCGGAAGACGCGGCGCGGATCGGCGCCGCCTTCGCCGCCGCAGGCATGGATTTCCTGTCGTTGTCGCGCGGCGGCCGCTTCGAGGACGCGGCGCAGCCGAACGTGGGCGCGGCGGCCTACCCCTACACCGGACGAAGCGGTTACGAATGCATGCCGCAGTTCGTCTCGGACGCGCAGGGACCGTTCGGCCGGAACGTCGAACCCGCGGCCGCCGTGCGGGCGGCCGTCCGAGACGCCGGATACGCGACTCCGGTCGTCGTCACGGGCGGCGTTCACGGCTTTCGGCAGGCGGAGGACCTCCTGGCCGGCGGCAAGGCCGACGTCGTGGGTTTCGCCCGCCAGGCGCTCGCCGACCCGGACTGGTTCCTCAAGGTGCGCCTGGGAAGGGGCGACGAAGCGGTCGTGTGCGAGTACACGAACTACTGCGAGGCGCTCGACCAGAAGCACGTGCCGGTGACCTGCAAGCTCTGGGATCGAACCGCCCTCGACGAGAAGGGCATCCTCAGGACGCGGGACGGCAAGCGGCGCCTCTCCGCGCCCGTCTGGGAGCCGGATCTCGATATCGACTCCGCCCTCGCGTCCGGCTGACCGGCCGGACCCGCCCCGCCGCGGGCTACCTCAGCACGAACGGATTGGGCGCTTCGGCATTGGAGGTCTCGATCCAGACCGATTTTTGCTGCAGGTACTGCTTGATCATTTCCTGGCCGCTCTCCCGGCCGATTCCGGATTTCTTGTACCCGCCGAACGGCGAGAGATAGCTGACCGCGCGGTAGGTGTTCACCCAGACGGTTCCCGCCTGAAGCCTCTCCGCCATGGTCACGGCGCGGCCGATGTTCGCGGTCCAGACGCCCGCGGCCAGCCCGTAGACCACGTCGTTGCCGATGGCGACCGCCTCCTCCTCGTCCCGGAAGGGAATGACGGACAGGACGGGGCCGAATATCTCCTCCTGCGCCACGCGCATATCGTTGCGAACGCCGGTGAAGATCGTGGGTTCGACGAACCACCCCTCTTCGACGCCGGGTCCCGAAGGCGTCCCGCCGCCGAGAACGGCCTCGGCGCCCTCGCTTCGGGCGACGTCGATGTAATTCAGCACCTTCTCGTACTGCGGAACGTTGGTCACCGGACCTACCTGCGTCTCGAAAAGCGCGGGGTTGCCGACCTTCGCCCGCCCCGCGAGGTCCACGAGCCTGTCGACGAACTCGTCGTGAATCGACTCCTGGACCAGCAGCCGCGACCCGGCGATGCAGGTCTGGCCGGTGGCGGCGAAAATGCCGGAAATCGCTCCCTTGACCGCGTTGTCCATATGGGCGTCGTCGAAGACGATGTTGGGCGATTTGCCGCCGAGCTCCATCGTCACCTTCTTCATTCGCCCCGCCGCCCGGGCGTAGATCGCCGCCCCGGTCGCGTCCGAGCCGGTGAACGCCACCTTGGCGACCTCGGGGTGATCGACCAGCGGACCGCCCGCCTCCGCGCCGAACCCCGTCACGACGTTGACCACGCCCGGCGGAAGGATCCGTTCGGCGACCTTCATGAACTCCAGGGTCGACGCCGACGCGTATTCCGACGGCTTGATCACGGCGGTATTGCCGGCCGCGAGCAGCGGAGCGAGCTTCCAGGCAAGCAGAAGAAGCGGCGAATTCCAGGGCACGATGCACGCGCAGACGCCGAGCGGCTCCCAGAGCGTGTAGTTGAAGTGGCCGGGCTTGTCGATCGGAATCACCGACCCTTCGATCTTGTCGCACAAGCCGGCGTAGTAGTAGTACCACTGGGTCAGGTACTTGCACTGGGCGCTCATCTCGGCGATCAGCTTGCCGTTGTCGCGCACCTCGACGCGCGCCAGCTCGTCCGCCTTCTCGGCCACCGCGTCGGCGAACTTTCTGATCAGATGGCCCCGCGCCGTGGGCGTCAGCGCCGGCCAGTCGCCCTCGCGGAACGCGCGCCCGGCCGCGGCCGCCGCCCGGTCCACGTCGTCCGCGCCGCCCCTCGGGATCAGCGCCCAGGGCTTCGCGGTGTATGGGTCGAACGATTCGAACGTCTCGCCGCTCGCCGCGTCCGCCCATTCTCCGCCGATGAACATCCGGTATCTGACCAGCCCGTCGGCACTCATGCTTCTTCTCCCCGCAATGCGCGTCAAATCTCCCGTCCCGCGCCCAGAACGGCTTCCCGGAACCGCGCGCGCAGCGCGGCGCCGTCGCGCATCGGCAACGCCGTCGGAACGGGGTCGGCATTCACTTTCACGACGACGAACACCGGCCCCGCGCCCTCGTAGAGCGCGGGTATCGCCGTTTCCAGATCCTTTTCCGTGCGGACGGTCCGGGAATCGCCGATGCCGGCCGCCGCCGCGACGCCCGCCAGATCGACGCCGCGAGCGGTATGCGTCTCCTGCATTCCCGTTTCGCCGTAGCGCTGGTTGTCGATCACGCAGACCGCCAGGTTCGCCGGCGCCGCGACCGCCATCGTCGCGATGCCGCCGAGCCCCATCAGCATCTCGCCGTCGCCGGTAATCACGATCACGCGGCGACCGGGCTGCGCGCGGGCGAGTCCGAGCCCGGTCATCGCTGCGCCGCCCATCCCGCCCCAGAGATAGAAGTTGTTCGGATGATCGCCCGCCGCCGCCGCGTCCCACGTCGTGGAACCCAGGCCCGTCACCACGAGCGCGTCGCCGCGGTCTCTCAACATGCGCGCCACCGCGTCGCGCCGTCCGAGGCCGCCCGTCATCCGGCGGCGCGCTTCGGCGATCCGCGGAACGGCGGTTCCGGACGGCGGGGCCGCTTCATTTGCGCCAGTCCTTGTAGCCGACGACGCGCTGGCCGATGAGCACCGCGGCGGCGCGATAGGAATCGAACGCGATCCGGGAGGCCGCCCGCACCGTCTCGCCGACGGCGTCGGCGTCGTCGGCCCGATAGGTCGCCACGCCGGTGTCCGCGAGCACCTTCCCGGCGCTCTGGCCCATCGGAACCTGCCACGGATTGAATTCCCCCCATTCGCCGCGCATCGTCACGAGCATCAGCAGCGGAGACCGCGTTTCGTGCAGGATCGAGAGCATGTTGACGCAGTTCCCGACCCCCGAAGACTGCATCAGCAACGCGCTGCGCTCGCCGCCGAGCCAGGCGCCGAGCGCGAGCGCGACGCCTTCCTCCTCGGTCGTGAGCCGCGTGGCCTTGATCCCGTCGTCCCGCAGGCAGGAATCGATGAGCTTCGCATGGCCCGCGTCGGGCACGAAACTCACCTGGCCGACCCCGGCTTCCCGGAGCGCCGCCAGTATCTCGTCGGGCCAGGCGGGTTCGTTCGATCCTGCCGTCATCGGCGACCTTCCAGCGCAATCCGACGCTGTATTATCCCGTTGCGGCGGATAGTACAATCGCCCGAGTCGCGGGAGGCGCCCATGCGGATTGAAGCGAACGGAATTTCGGTCAACTGCGTCGTCGACGGCCCCGAGGGCGCGCCCTGGATCACCTTCGTCACCGGCATCACCAACGACGTCGCGATGTGGGACGATCACGTTCCCGCGTTGAGCAGGGACTTCCGGCTCCTGCGCCTCGATTCCCGCGGACACGGCGCGACCGAGGCGACGCCGCCCCCTTATTCGTTCGAACGGCTTACGGGCGACGTCCTCGGGGTCTGGGACGCGCTCGGCATCGAGCGGTCGCATCTGGCCGGAATCGGCCTGGGCGGAATGACGACGATCGCCGCTGCGCTCGACCACCCCGATCGGGTCGCCTCCATCGTCCCCGTCGCGTGCCGGGTCGAGCTCGCGCCCGAATACGGCTCCATCTGGCCGCCGATGATCGAGAAGTCCGCGGCCGAAGGCATCGAGGGGATCGTCGAAATCACGGCCGCCCGATGGTTCCCCGAAGCGTTCCGCGAAGCGAACCCCGGCAGGATGGAAGAGGTGCGGGCGATGATCCGGCGCACCTCGCTCGAGGGTTATCACGGCTGCATCGCCGCGCTTCTCACCGTCGGCTTCGGCGACCGCATGGCCGAACTCGGCATGCCGGCGCTGTTCGTCTCCGGCGCCCTCGACGCGGTCGGCGGCCCGCCGCAAGTCATGGAGGCGCTCGCGGAAGCGGTTCGCGACGGCCGGCACGCGTCCCTGCCCGGCGCGGGCCATATCTGCAACGTCGCCAACCCCCGCGCGTTCGAAAGGGCGTTGCTGGACTTCTACGCCTCGCTGTAGCGCGGTCGCCCGGCCGCGGAAACCGAAAAAAGGAGGATCCGAAATGTTCAATCCGATGAACCCGGACGGAGTCGCCCCGCCGGCCCGCCATTACGTCCACGCGATGTCGGTGCCGGCCGGCTGCCGCATCCTGAGCCTGTCGGGCCAGGTCGGCACCCTGCCCGACGGCACGATCCCCGACGGCGTCGAAGCCCAGACCGAAGCCGCGTGGAACAACGTGGTCAAGTGCCTCGAAGCCAACGGAATGGGGATCGAAAACGTCGTGAAGGTGGTTCAGTACGTCACCGATCCGAGATGGCGGGACGCGCACATGGCGATCCGGGACCGCTTTCTGGGCGCGCACAAGCCCACGTCCACCCTTCTGTTCGTTTCCGGCCTCGCGCAGCCGGAAATGCTCGTGGAAGTGGACGTGTGGGCGGCGGGATGATCCTCCGGGCGCTGGCCGCCGTCGCGCTGCTCGCGGCGTCGGGCGCAGGCCGCGCCGAGAGCGTTTCCGTCGATCTCGAACTGGCGTTCGTGGTCGACGCTTCCGGTTCGATCGACCGGGAAGAGATGCAGCTTCAGCGCCAGGGCTACGCCGACGCGCTCGCGAACCCGCAGGTTCTGAGGGCGATCCGCGGCGGCTTTCTGGGCGCGGTCGCGATTTCCTACATCGAGTTCGCGGCGAGCGGCTGCGTCTGGCAACGGGTGGCGTGGACGAAGATCGACGGTCCGTCCTCGGCGAAGGCGGCGGGCGCGAGGATAACCGCGGCTCCCAGGGAGCGTTGCCCCGGCGGCAACGCGATCGGCGAGGCCGTCGCCTACGCTTCCGAGTCGGTTCTCGGCAACGAATTCAAGGGCGCGCGGAAGGTGATCGACGTATCGGGAGACGGACCCGACACGACGGGCCTGGTGGAAGACGCGCGCGACGCGGCCGTCGCCAACGGGTTCACCATCAACGGCCTCGTCATCGAGCGCCCGTCGATGCCCAGTCTGCCGGAGTATCAGAAATTCCCGCTAACTTGTAGTGGTCGTGCCAAGTCAGATGCAAAGGATTTTCTCGGCAAGAGGCACGACCGTCAGGACAGACGTCTAACGTCCGGCTTTATGGCCGAGCTTTCGTCGGTTATGTTTCCCCCTGAAGAACCTGCTACACACTTCGAAAAATTATTATGTCAAGAAGTATCGTAAGGTTCCAGAATCGGCTTTTTGTATCCGAACGCTATAGCACGATAAAGCGCTTCCCAGCCTGGCAGTGAAAAGTTGAAGAACATAGCTCTCAACTTCTCCCACAAGTAGATGGAACGCTCGGCTTTCTTCCGTGCTCTTTGAAACAGATTGCAACATCTCTGCTGAATCTGGCAGGAAAGCTAGCATCATCAAGTTAGCCAGGACATTCGACAGATGCTTGTAACCATGACCGAAGTTGTGTTCGAAGTTGTAACCTTGGTTCTTCAGGGTGTTGAAGGTCTCGTTTACGCCAGCGTGCACGCCCGGCACGCATTATCTCCATCAGGTTGTGCTCTCCTACTGGCAGGTCTGTAACCCAGGAAAAGCGTTGCTTTTTGCCGTCGGGATGCTTTTCCCAGTATTCCACAAAGTTGATCTCAAGGTCGAAATTCGCGTCGTTGAGTGGTGCGTTGTTAAGATATCTGAATTCGTGCCGTACACCTTCTTCAAAATTCGGCACGTTTCACAGATCGTGACCTGTTCACCAAACAAAAATTTATGGTCTCCCGGCTTGGCACCCAGTATGAAGCGAAGGTTCAACTCCTTGAGATGCTTGATATGCGGGCCGTTCGAGGCAAGCCCGTCCTCTACCACTATCAATTTCAAAAACGGATGCTCCCGCCGCACATCGCGCAACAGTCGTGTCGCTGCGTTGCGTTCGCAATCGTTTTTCTTCTTTCCATCTTTCTTGGTAATCGGCTCCGGTGCAAGAGGGAAAACTTCCTTTTGGCGCACGAGAACTGCCCCCAGCATCTGGTGGTAGTACGTGATTGTTCCGTTCCTGTGATGCTTTTCACAGCAGCTTTTACAGTGCACCTTGTGAGATGAAAAATATCCCGTTCCGTCAACGGATAAAAGATAATGCCCGCCTAGACAGGTGTAACCTTCCAGACCCTTTCCGCGCTGAAGCAACTGGAACATCTTCGTGAAAGCGGGACGTAAACTACGGGGGTCAACGTCGTCCAGACGCTCGCGCAACCTGGTATCGGAAGGCGCTCTCTCAATCCCGTACAATGTCGCAAGATTATTGCGAACCGTTTCATCAAAACGTGCGTCGCGATCAAACGTTAAAAGAGATTTGTACTTCAAACCAAATACTGCAATCCCCGACATCAGGCAATCCGAAAGAGCGACGCCTCGACTCGCCGTCAGATCCTCAATGCCGTCAAAAATCTCCCGGAGCGCCTTCAGCAATCCCGGAGCGCTGAGCGTCTTGCGCATGCCTGGCATTCTGGCCATTTTGGTACGATCCCGCCTCGCCTTCGGAGCACTTTCCAGAGAAAGAATCTCCGCTCGAAGACAAATAGCCCCGAATCGCCTCGAAAAGTCTACGAAAATTTTTTTTCAGACCCCATATTTTCCAAGGGTGTCGAGCCTTAGCGGGAATTGCTGCCGGAGTATTACGAGTTCAACGTAACGGGCGGCCCGCGCTCGTTCGTGATCAAGGCCGAAAACCGGCGCAGCTTCGCCGACGCCATACGGAAAAAGCTGATTCTCGAAATCGCCGGCCGCGTTCCGGCGGAAGGCGCCGCGTCCCCGCGAGGCGGCGGCTTCGGAGCTCCCGAAACCGGGCCGCCGGATCGGGCGGGAGGCTATCCCCCCTTGAACGACGGCTTGCGGCGCTCGGCGAAGGCGCGGGTTCCCTCCATGTAATCGTCGGTCCACCGCAGCTTCTCGTAAGAGTGGCCTTCGACCTCGAGAGCCGTCTTGAGCGGCGCGTCGTAGGCCGAATTGAGCACCTTCTTCAGCGAAGCCAGCGCGACCGGCGCCTGCGCGTTCAGCATGGCCGCGTAGTTCTCGACCAGTTCGCGCAGGCCGTCCCCGTCGTCGGCGACGTCGGTGATCAGTCCCCAGTCCCTCGCCCGCTCCGCCGGTATGCGCTTGCCCAGCATCACCATGTCCTTGGCGCGGCCGAGTCCGGCGATCCGCGCGACGCGCACGCTTCCGCCCGAACCCGGCATCTGGCCGAGGGAGATTTCGGGGAGCCCCACCTGCGTGTCCCTGGTCGCGAACCGGAAATCGCAGGCCAGCGCGAGCTCGAAGCCGACCCCGAAGGCGTATTTCTCCATGGCGCAGATCACCGGCTTTCCGGCGCGCTCGGGCGCGCCGACGTTCCAGTGCAGGTCGGACATCCCGTTCTTGGGTATGCCGGGAAAGGCCTTGACGTCGCCGCCCGAGGTGAACACGCCGTTGGCGCCGCGAACGACGATCACGCCCACCTCCGGATCCTCGTCCATCGCCTCGACGATCGCGCGAATCTGCCGCCGCCCGGCGTACGAGACGATGTTGAGGGGCGGCCGGTCGAGAATCAGATATCCGACCCGCTTTTCGGGATCCGCCTCGACGCGGAGCCCGTCCAGATTTTCGAGGACGGAGGCCCTCTGCCGCGCATAGTTCTTTTCGATCATCTTTCCTTTCCCGGGATGCAGCGGACGCCGCCGCGCGGCGCGAAACTAATGGAAATCGCCGGACGACGCACGGACGCCGACGCGCCCGCTCCGCGCCCGGAGCGACTCGGGATCCCCCGGCGAGCGGGGCCGGTCCGCGACCGGCGGCCTCCCGCCTCAAAGCTCCGCATCGTAGCCCTCCAGCGCTTCGTATTCCCCCTCTCTCAGCATGCGGCGCAGGAGCTTGCCGGAAGCGGAGCGGGGGATGGACCGGACGAAGACGTAGGCGCGCGGGCGCTTGAAGCGGGCGAGCGAACCCTCGAGGCACCATGCGTCCAGCGCGCGCGCCGAGCACTCCGGCGACGCCGGCTCGACGAAGGCGACGATCCGGGCGCCCATGCGCTCGTCGGGCAGGCCGACGACCGCGACCTGCTCGACCAGCGGCGAGCGCGCCAAGGCGTCCTCCACCTCCTCCGGATAGACGTTCTCGCCGCCGGAAATCACCATGTCGTCGACCCGTCCGGCGACATGGAGTTCGCCATCCTCGTCGAAATAGCCGAGATCGCCGGTGAAGTACCAGCCGCCGCGAATCGACTTCGCGTCCGCGTCGGGCCGCTTCCAGTATCCGGAGAAGGCTTCCATTCCGTCCATCGGCGCGATGATCTCCCCCGGCTCGCCCGGCGGAACGACGTCGTCCGGACCGCTGCCGCCGTCCGGGTCGGGCGCGACGACGCGAAGCGCCTGCCCGATGCCCGGCCTTCCGGCGCAACCCGGCTTTTCCGCCACCCGGTCGCAGACCGAGAAGGTGAAGATCTCGCTCGAGCCGTAGAAGTTGGAGAAACGCGCCGGCTTGAATTCGCGCTCGCAAAGCTCGGTCAGCGCCGACGTCATGGACATGCCGGCGTAGGCGATGTTGCGCGCGGAGGAGAGGTCGCGGGCGGCGCGCGCCGGGTGATGCAGCATGTCGTGGAACATCGTCGGGATGAGGAACAGCGTGTCGATCCGCTCTCCCTCGATCAGCTTCATGGCGGTTTCGGCGTCCCACGCCGGAAGGCAGATCAGCGCGCCGTTGAGCATCGCGCTCATCAGCATCGACCGCACGCCCATCGTGTGAAACATCGGCATCACGCCGAGCGTCGAATCGGCGTACCGGTAGGACAGGAGAGCGATGCAGTGGGTCGCCGCCAGGCGCTCGGCGCGGTGCGACCGGGGCACGCCCTTGGGTCGGCCGGTCGTTCCCGACGTGTAGAGCATCAGGCAGACGTCGCCCTCGCCGACGCCGCAGGGGCCTTCGACCGGCGGCCCGCCGCGCAGTTCCCCGAAGCCGCCCGCGTCGACGTTCCAGGAGGCGATGCCGTCCGCAAGGCCGCCGGCAGCCTGCGAGCGCGCTTCGAAGACGACCCCTTTCGGCTCCGCGTCGTCCAGAACGTACGCGTATTCCCCGGCGCCGGCGCGCCAGTTGAAGGGGGTGAAGACGGCCCCGAGCATCTGGCAGGCCCAGTAGATCGTCGCCGTTTCGTAGCGGTTCGAAAGGATCGCCACCAGCCGGTCTCCGGCCCCGACGCCCCCTTCGCGCAGGCCGCCGGCGACCGCGCGGACGTCCTCGTGCCACTCCGCGAACGTCCGCCGCGTTTCGCCGTCGACGACGGCGAGCGCGTCCGGCTGACGCAACATGCAGCGATGGAAGACGGTTCCAAGGTTCATTGCGCCGCCGCCTCCAGAATAGCGCGCACGATCTGCTCGTAGCCGGTGCATCGACAGATGTGGCCGGACAGCATCTCCCGCACCTCCTCGCGGGAAGGCTTCGGATTGTCCTCGAGAAACCGCGTCGCCGACATCAGGATGCCGGCGGTGCAGAAACCGCACTGCAGCGCGCCGTTCCGGTTGAAGGCGCGCTGCAGGGCGTTCAGTTCGCCGTCCTCGCCCGAGAGTCCCTCCACGGTGCGGATATCGCCGTCCTCGCACTGGACGGCGTAGCGCAGGCAGCTTCGCGTCGCGGCTCCGTCGATTATCACGGTGCAGGCGCCGCAAACGCCGTGCTCGCAGCCCACGCGCACGCCGTAGAATCCGAGCTCGTGACGCAGAAAATCGGTCAGCAACAGGCGCGGCCCGGCCTCGCCGGACACGCTTTCGCCGTTGACGGTCAATCGAACGCGGCACCTTTCGCCGGGCTTCAGGCGGAGCATTGCGCATCCCCCCGGAAGGCGCGCGACAAGGCGCGCGCGCCGAGAACGCGGACGAGCTGGCGGCGGTAATCGGCATTCCCTTGCAGGTCGACGACCGGATCCGCCGCCTCGGCCGCGGCGTCCGCGATGTCGCGGGCCGCGGCGACGTCGGCGGGACGGCCGAGGAACGCTTCCGTATCGGCGACGAAGGGACGGTCCTCCACGCCGCCGAGCCCCAGCGACAAGGCCGCGATGCGCCCGTCCTCCCCGACGCGCGCGGCGACGGCGACCGCGGCTATCGCGAAATCGCCGCGGCGCTGCGCGATTTCCTCGAACGCGAAGACGGTTCCGTCGCCGCAACGGGGCCAGGAGAGACTCTCGATCAGCTCGTCGGGCCGCCGGTCCGTCGTCAGCACGCCGCGGAAGAAATCGCGCGCCGGCACGGAGCGCGAGCCGCGCGGCGAGCGCAGCGTCACGGCGCCGCCGAGCGTCGTCAGGCACAGCGGGATCTCGGCGCTCGGATCCGCGTGAGCGACCGATCCGCCCAGCGTGCCGCGCGATCTCGTCTGGTAATGGCCGACATAGGGCAACGCCAGCTTCAGCATCGGCACCGCGTCCGGCAATTCGGGCGCGTCCTGGCGCACGAGCGCGCCCGTCTCGACGGCATCGGAACCCGTGCGGACCGCGGCCAGCGACTCCAGGCGGTTGACGTCGATCAGGGCGGCGGGACGCACGAGGCGCATGTTCAGCATCGCAGCGAGCGACAGTCCGCCGGCGAGCACGCTCGCCTCCTCGCCGAATTCCGACAGCAGCGCGAGCGCCTCGTCCACCGTATCGGCGCGGCAGTATTCGAACGGAGGGGGCTTCATCGCCCGCCGCCGCCGAACATGCGGCGCAACCTGCCGCCGCGGCCGCCGCCGAGCCGCCGGTCGAGATTGCGGAAGAACTGACCGATCAGGATTCGGGTCACGGTTCCGAGCATGCGCTGCCCGACCGCCGCCACCTTGCCGCCGACGTTGGCGCGATAGCTGTAACGAAGCCGCGTGCGGCCGCCGCCCGCGTCCTCGAGACGGACGAGGCCCTCGCCCTCTCCGAAACCCAGCGCGCCCGACGCCCCGCCGACCAGCCGCAGGCTCTCCGGCGCCCGCTTGTCGCGCAGTTCGATCCGCGCCTCGTAGCGGCCCCGCACGCCGGCGACGCCGATCGTCACCTGCGCCGCGTAGCTGTCCTCGCCGGTTCGTTCGAGCTTTTCGCAACCGGGCACGACGGCCGCCAGCGTTTCGGCGTCGAGCAGCAGCCGCCATACGTCGCCCGGCGCCGCCGCCAGCTCCACCTCCCCTTCGCCGGTCAGGCCGCCGGCCGGCGCGGCGGCGTCGCGGGCGGCGCCGTCCCGCGCGTAGGGCAGGCCGTTGGCCAACGCCCACGTCCTGGCGAGCGTAAGCGGCAACTCGATATCGAAGCGTCCGAGAGCGTCCGCCGCGGCATTGGCGATGGCCGTCGGCGCCAGCATGGAGGACCCGTCCCCCATCCCCTTCGCGCCGAGCCGGTTATGAGGCGACGGCGTGCCGGCGTGTCCGACGACAAGCTCGGGAACCTCCGGCGCGGTAATGCAAAGGTAATCGGCGAACGTGCCGGTCTGCGGATTGCCCCCCGCGTCGTAGACGAACTCTTCCATGAGAGCGCCGCCGAGGCCGTGCGCGAACCCGCCGTAGATCTGTCCGTCGACGACGAGCTCGTTCAGCACGTTTCCGACGTCGTGGACGGAAACGTATTTGCGCACGTCGATTCGGCCCGTCGCCCCGTCGATCTCGACCGCGGCGAGGTCGAACACGTAGCCGAAGGTGACGGCGCTCGCCACCCGGTCGGCGTCGTCCGGCGCCCCCAGCATGGGCGGGTTCAGGATCGCGGTCTCGAACAGCCCGGGCTCCATGCCGTCGGGCAGGCCGGCAGGGTGCCAGTGGGTCTGCGAGGCGACGCGGCGCAACGGCAGCGCCTTGCCGGGAACGCCGACCACCCGCGCCTCGCCTCCCGCAAGCTCTATGTCCTCGGGCGCGACCTCGAGATTCTCGGCGGCGATCCGCCGAATCTTTCGCGCGACCCTTTCCGCGCTCTCCGCGATCGCGCCGACGACGACCGACGAGAAACGGTTGGCGTAGTTGCCCGACGCGAGCGACCAGGCGCTGGTCAGCGTATCGGCTTCGGTGACCACGTCGATCTGGTCGGGGCGCAGCCCGAGGGCGTCGGCGACCACCTGGGCGGCCACCGTCTGGTGTCCCTGTCCCGCCGGCGTCGAGACGGTTCTCACCGTCACCGACCCGGAAGGGTCGACGGCGACCGTCGCGGAGCCGAGTCCGCCCGAACGCCCGCCGGCCCGGCTGCGTTCCTCCGGGGTCTGGGCGAGAGTCACGTAGGCCATGTTCGAGCCAGAGGGCTCGATGCCCGCCGCCAGGCCGATGCCGAACAGCCGTCCTTCGGCGCGGGCGCGTTCGCGCTCGGCCTTCAGCGCCTCGTAGTCCGCCAGTTCGAGCGCCTTGTCCATGCCCGCCGGGTAATCGCCGGAGTCGTACGTCGCGCCGGCCGGCGCCTCGTAGGGAAACGCTTCCGGCGGGACGAAGTTGCGCCGGCGGATTTCGGCCGGGTCGATCCCCAATTCCTTCGCGCCCGCGTCCATCGCGCGTTCGAGGGCGTAGTAGAACTGCGGTCCGCCGTAGCCGCGATTGAGGCCGACGGGGGTGGCGTTGGTCACCGCGAGGCGGTTTTCGACGGCGATGTCGCGAACCCGGTAGCAACCGTTGGACGCGGAATGCATGCGGTAGACCGACGCCGGTTCCGGCGCGCGGACATAGGCGCCCACGTTGACGAGATTGCCGTACCTGAGGCCGAGAAGTTCGCCGTCGGAGGCGAACGCCGCTTCCACCGAGTCCGCCCGGTCCGACGCCGACGACGAGCCGACGAGGTGCTCCAGCCGATCCTCGACCCACTTCACCGGCCGTTCCGTCAGCCTCGCGCACGCGGCCATGAGCACCATGTACGGGAACATGGCCTGCTTGATGCCGAAGCTGCCGCCGGAGTTCGGCGCGGTGACCAGGCGGAGCCGGTTGCCCGGCACGCCCAGCGCGCCGGTCATCAGCGCGTGCAGAATGAACGGACCCTGGAAGTTGGACCATATGGTGTAGCGGTCGGGATGCCGCTCGAACTGCGCGACGAGTCCGTAGGTCTCCATCGGCGTCGACGAATAGCGGGGGAAGCGCCAGTCGAGCCGGACGACCCTGTCGGCTCGCGCGAAAGCCGCCTCGGGATCTCCGTAGCGAAACGTCCGGCGGTGCACCAGGTTGGATCCGACCTCTTCGTGGAGCAGGGGAGCGCCTTCATCCAGCGCCGCGACCGGATCGGCGACCGGAGGCAGCGGGTCGTACTCGACGTCGATCAGTTCCATCGCGTCCTCGGCGACGTAGCGATCCTCGGCGACGACCACCGCGACCGGCTCCCCCACGTACCGAACCTTGTCCACCGCGATCGGATAGAACGCGATCGGCACGCGAACGGCGCTGGGAATCGGCTTTATCGCTTCCGCGATCCGGGGGCCGGTCACGACGTCGCGGACGCCGGGGAACGCCGCAGCCTTCGAGACGTCGACGGACGCGATTCGGGCATGAGCGTGGCTCGATCGCAGGATGGCGGCGTGCCGGATTCCCGCGACCGGCGCCAGGTCGTCGATGAAGCGCGCGCCGCCGGTGAGCAGGGCGGCATCCTCCTTGCGCGGATAGCGCGCGCCGATCCAGGCTTCGGCTGTCATCCTGCGGCGGCGGGGATCAACGGTTCGCGAGCGCAGCCGCGCCGGAGCAGTAATCCATCGTCAACGCTTCGAGCATCTTCGCGAGGTCCGGATCCGCGAGGCCATCGTCGCCGTCGAACGCCGAACCCGCCTGCGCCAGCGCGAAAGTCTTCGGATAGACCCAGACGCCGAGCGCCTCGAACGACGTCCGAAGACTCATCAAGCCGCGCGCGCCGCCGACCGGCGACGGCGAAGCGGCGGCCAGGAGGAGCGACAAACCCGCAAGCGGCATCGGCTGAATGCGCGACAGCCAGTCGACCGCGTTCTTGACGGCGGCCGGCGGCAGCCAGTTGTATTCGGGCGAACAAAGGACCATTCCGTCGGCGGCGGTCATGCGGTCGGCAAGCGCGGCGGCAGCCGCGGGAATGCCGGATTCCTGCTGGACGTCGAAATCGTAGAACGGCATGTCGAATTCGCCGATGCGCGCCAGATCGACCTCGTGACCGCCGTTCCGGGCGATGCGGGCGATCAGCCGCGCGAGCCGGGCGTTGAGCGATTCCCGGCGCAGGGATGCGGAAAATACGAAAAGCTTCATTGGAATCCCGTAGCGATTGTCCGAGCGAGAACATAGCCGCGCCGCCGCGCCGCGTCCACGATACGAACGAGTCCCGCCCGCCGGCCGCGAGCGCCGCGTCGGAACCGGCGGAGCAAGCTCCGGCGCGCGCGCAAGACGCCCTGTTTTCCGGCGCCGACGTCATTCCCGGCGCCCGGTTTCGCTCACTGGTCCGCGCCCGGAAAATTTCGCGGACGAGCGCGTTCCCGGGCCGTCGGCCCGTTCGGCCGCCGGGTTCGTCGTCCCGACAGTCAGGAGGGCGGCGATAAAATACCGTTGGCGCCGGAAGAGAACAAACATAGAACAAACATCGAAATGGCGCAAGCGACGCAAATCGAATGGACCGACGCGACGTGGATGACGGGGTGCACGAAGATCGGCCCCGGCTGCGACAATTGCTACGCGGCCCGATTCGCCGAGCGCTGGCGCGGCGTCGAGGGCCATCAGCAGGGTTTCGATCTGAAGCTATGGCCGGCTCGCTGCGCCGGAACGCTGGCGCAAGCCGAAGCGGATATTCGTCAACTCGATGAGCGACCTTTTCCACAAGCGGGTGCCGGAGGCGTTCGTGGACCAGGTGTTCGAAGCCATGGAGCGGACATCGCGACACGTCTATCAGGCGTTGACCAAGCGTTCGTCCCGCATGCGCGGCTATGTCCGTCGGCGGTACGGCGAAACCGGAGCGCCGGGCCAGGCTCGGCGCGTCGATCGAGAACCGCGAGCGCGCCGGGCGGCTGGAGCACTTGAAACGAACGCCGGCGGCCGTCCGGTTCGTTTCGTTCGAGCCGCTGCTCGACCCTGTCGGTCCGATCGATCTCGACGGCATCGCCTGGGCGATCGTCGGAGGCGAAAGCGGTCCGGGAGCGCGGCCGATGGAACCCGAATGGGCGCGAGAGCTGCGCGATCAATGCAGCGGCCGCGAAACCGCGTTCTTCTTCAAGCAGTGGGGCGGCGCGCGCCCCAAGTCGGGCGGGAGAAGGCTGGACGGCAGAACCTGGGACGAATTCCCCGACTCGAAACGCTTGCGGATCGCTCATTCGTGATCAAGGAGACGTCTCGCTTTATTCGACCATGAAAACAAGCGACGCTGCGGTGCGCAGCGACAACCCGAGCGCCCGGCGCGGACAGTCGAAGCCTCGCTACATGGCCGAGCGCGCGGCCGATTCGTTCGACGGCCCGCTGTCCCGTGGTTCGACCTCACGGAACGCCTGGACGAAGTCGGGAGGAAGGAGGGGCTGGGCCGATGCGCTGCCGGCGCATTTCCGAATGTTCCTGAAATTCACCCGCGACGAGGATTGGACGCGCGGCAACCGGCCGATCATCTACCTGACGGTCAAGGCGGCGGCGAAGCGGCTGGAAGTCTTGCAGGTGCGGCGCAACGAGCGGCGGCTGAGCGGGTGGCGGAACTGTTCCTCATCCCTTGCAGGCTGGCGCCGTTCGGCCCGCGCGCGATCGCCGCCGGCGCCGGTCACCGCGAAACCGGTTGTCGCGATGCTCAACGCCGTTCCGTCCCGCGATCGGCTGGAGGCTGAAACGGTTGCCGGCGTTCCGCTCCCGTTGCCGCCGACCCCGAGCAATCCACTAGGAAGGCTGCGACCTCCGCATCTCTTGCGGATGCTCCAAATGCGCGCGAGGGGCGGCGAGACATTGCGCCTATTCACAGAATTCTTGCGGCCATCGGCGCAGATTCTACTTGTCGCACGAAAACCGCTGCGCTAGTGTGCCGATACGATACTGGAGGGTGCATGTCTCGACTGAAAGCCGGTAATCGGGGAAACGCGTTTGTTAATGTTCGTTTGACCGCTGACGAACGAGCGGAAATGGAATTAGCCGCCGAACGCTACGGCGTGGATTCCCTTAGCGAGTATCTGCGCCATTTGCATGCCCTCGCCATGGTGGGCGCCGATCCAGCAAAGCGCGCAAGATCCGACGTGGCGGAAGCGTATCCGTCTGACGGAATCCGGAACTACCATGAAACTCGGTTAGGAACGATACTTTGCGGCGAAGCTCTGTGTTATCTTTTCAACGGGACCGCCGAAGATTCGGTGGACCTGATCATGACTTCGCCGCCTTTCGGCCTTGTTCGCAAGAAGACCTACGGCAATGAGGATTCTCACCGTTACTGCGACTGGTTTCGTCCGTTTGCGGAAGGTTTCCGGAGGGTGCTCAAGAAAGGCGGAAGCTTGGTGATCGATATCGGCGGCGCGTGGAGGCCAGGAACGCCGACTCGTTCGCTCTATCACTTTGAATTGCTGCTGATGTTATGCGAAGAATACGGTTTCCATTTATGTCAGGAACACTATTGGTGGAACCCGTCGAAACTTCCGACGCCAGCGGAGTGGGTCAACGTGCGCCGGGTACGAGTGAAGGACGCCGTGAATTGCATCTGGTGGCTGTCCCTTACGCCATGGCCTAAAGCTAGTAACCGCCGCGTTCTCGCGCCGTACAGCGCGTCCATGCGCGATTTGCTGAAGAACGGCTACACGGCTAAACTTCGTCCTTCCGGACATCATATCTCGGACAAGTTTGGCAGAGATAACGGCGGTTCCGTCCCGCCAAA
This sequence comes from Alphaproteobacteria bacterium, assembly GCA_965243135.1. Classification (GTDB taxonomy): domain Bacteria; phylum Pseudomonadota; class Alphaproteobacteria; order MPNO01; family UBA830; genus JAJEBT01. The sequence goes on along the minus strand of OZ251539.1, from coordinate 90,149 downwards.
TCTGCTCGCAGTAGCCAACACCGAATCGAATGGACGCTATCAAGATTACTGTCGAAAGAACGATTATCCGATCCATCCCGCGCGTTACCCCGAAGAAGTGCCGGAATATTTTATCCGGATGTTGACCGATCCCGGCGATCTGGTTCTTGATCCGTTTGCCGGTTCCTGCGTCACCGGCGCCGTTGCCGAACATCTTGGCCGCAGATGGGTTTGTTGCGAATTGGAAGAAGAGTTTCTCAAGGGCGCGGTAGTTCGATTCGAACCGAATCCGCGTCCAAGCGGGAGAAACAAGTCCGTGGCTTACTCGATTAGTCCTCCCTGCTCCATCCCTGTGAGCGAGGACGAGGTTCCCTTGATTCACAATGGCGGTATCAGGCGTGAGCGGACATCGGACAAGCCGCAGCCTGCGACAAAACCGGAAGCGAAGCCCGTGCCGCGATTTGCGGCGGAATAATCTTGCGCTTCCTCGGAGTTCCATGACATGGCGCGGCTCGCCAAACGACAGCTGCTCAACGTTGTGGAAAGGGCGATCCGCGAAAGCGGGTGGAACTTTCTCTACCTTTCTCGTCCAGGAGATCATCCAGCGCGATATCAGATTTATCGAGACGACCGGAGCTATCAGGTAGGCGTCTATATTTGGAACCTGACTTCGGGGGGACGAAACCGGCCGGACGACGAATGGCGTATTCAGGTAACCGGTGTCGAGCGCTTCCGGCGGATTGCCGGAAGCAAAACGCTGATTCTCGGTTGGCAGGATGAGTTGGGCGTATTTGCGGGTTTCGACTTTGCCAGACATCGCGACGAACTTGGCGCTTCGCCTTCAATTCAGCTTCGCGAGGCTGTACTGCATCAAGCCGTTATCGACGGATTCGCGCCTCATAACAAGGGCAACAACGAATTGGCTATTGCTTTTCGGCCCGATTTTCTCGTTTCCTACGCCGACAATTTGGAAGAACTCCACGGCTGTGGCCACGAAGACAGCGAGATAAGAATGCTAAGCCGAATTGGGCAGGAACCCGAAAACGTCGATGATAGTGAAGTTACGGACGAGGTGGCGGCGCCGCGCAGTTATGCCGTGATTTCTACGAAACGCGCGTTACGGGATATCGGGTTTCGAAAGCGGGTGCTCACTGCTTACAATCACAGTTGCGCCATGTGCGGCATTCAGCTACGGCTCATTGACGGAGCGCATGTGCTTCCGGCGTCACATCCCGACAGCACGGACGGAACCGACAACGGCGTTGCCTTGTGCGTTCTGCATCATCGCGCTTTTGACCGAGCTTTTGTCACATTCGATTCCCGATATCGGATTCACGTCAATCAAGACATGGTTGAGGAGCTAAGAGAATCAAGACACGATGGCGGTCTTGACGGGTTCGAAACCACGCTGCGCCCCCTCCTCTCTTTGCCGCCCGACAGGCGTGACCGACCGGCCAATCGCTTTGTCGAAACCGCAAACGCGCTTCGCGGCTGGAATATCTGACTTTACGAGGAATCGGGAAATCTAATCGGCTTCGGGAATTGCCGGTGGACCAACCGATTGGTGCGCTCAATCAGGCTACGTCCCCATGAGCGATACGGCGTCGCGAAAAAATTTTCGGTTCGCGGGACGATTTTTGCGGCCTGCGGCTCGGAGCGAGTTACGCGTCGAACCGGGAGAGACGATGCCGTATGCCGACGAGAGCCGGAGCAAGGGTCTCGACGTTCGCAGGGCGACGCAGGCGGAGACTGCGGACCGTGCGTCAAGAAGAAATGGGCGCGGCCGGACTTCACGGACGACGCCCTTGTCGATCCGCTGCGGAGCGATGTTTGGGCGCCTACGGCCGTTTGCCGGGTCATGGAGCGCAACAATCTCCGATGCGCGGAGGATCGGCGCGCAGGGCGTTCGCATGAAGCCGAGGTTCCTCGGCCAGCGGTTCGGCCGTGCGGCCTCTGGATCCCCGTGAATCGAGGTCGCCATCACGGCGAGTAAAACCGGAGCATCGATGCGGCGGGCGATGGCGCTGCCGCACTTCATCGAAGCGTGAGGTTGCGGCCGTCGCTAGTGGCGGACACAGCCACGATGACGAGTTCTTCGCCTGAGACGCCGGGAGCGGAGCGCGCAAGCGTTGCCGCTTCGAGAACTTTTGGGAGCAGCGGGCAGCATAACAAATCTGACGTACACCCATCAGAAATATCGTTCACGGACCTTCGAGAGAGAACCAAAGTTCTGATTCCAACTTTCCTCAGATTTTCGACGAATGTCGTCCCGCTTCGATAAGAAGATCGACGATTGTCGAGCATCGGGATCGACGAAGCGGCGTATTTTGTTTCCTCGACGGCAAGCCGCGTCTCGTGCGGACGAAACATGCGTCGAACCGAAGCGAGTCTGGCCGACGCGTTCGAACCCGGCAGCTTGGACGGCTTTCGGACCGGCGGCTCGGCGTGCCGCCGGTTCGCCTCGATTGCCGAGGCTTCGAGCGGAATCCGCTTCCGCGGCCCTTGTCGACGGCCGGACGGAGGGCGGCTGCCGAAGGACCCTGCGCCATCACAGCAATTGAGACAGGAGGGTGCGGACGGGAACGATCAACGGAGGCCCGGCCTGGCGAAGCAGTCTTCGTCCACGTACTCGGCGTCCATCGTCGCCTGAAACGCGAACGGCGCTCCGACCTGATCCTGGTAATGTTTCAAAGAAGCGCTCATCGACTCGTCGCGGAGCTTCACCTCTACGAGAAACCAGGGCGCGCCGTCGCGCGCCACCAGGAAATCGACCTCCCGCTTTTCCTTGTCGCGCAGGTAGCCGAGCTCGAAAACTCCGAAGCCCATATCGTTCCAGCCTTCGACCGCCTTCAGGAGATGGCAGGCGACGACAGTCTCGGCCCGCTGGCCGGCTCTCCGATGGAAGCCCAATCCCGCAGATACCACTTCGGTTCCTTGCGGAGGGATCGCGGGACGCTCTTGAACCACGGCCTGACGATAAATCCCAGATGAAGATCGCACAGCGCGGCGACCCAGCGGCGGACGGTGTCGACAGCCACCCGCACCTGCTTCGCAAGATTGCCGTAGACCAACTTCTGCCCCGAACGTCCGGACAGCCACCGGACCATGACTTCTATTTGGCCGAGCTGCTGGACTCGGGTGAAGTCGCGAATGTCGTTCCTGGCCAATTGCTCGAACCGGAGCGATCGCCAGCGGCGGCTGAAGCGGGCGTCGCGTTTGATAAACGGCTCCGGATAACCGCCGTAGCGCCAGAGGACGTCGAAATCGTCCGCCTGCCGCGGCGGACGGACAACCCACTCGCTGTCCGGGAGTTCCTGCGTTACGGTCTCCGCGACGGAAAACGGATGCATTCGATAGGAAAAATAGCGTCCCGTCAGGCCGCCGCCGCCGCGGTGGACGTCCATTCGACTGTCGCCTGTCGCCACGACCCGCACCCGGTCGGCATGAACGTCGAAAAAGCCTTTCAGGAACTGCTTCCAACGCGGAAATCTGTGCAATCCGTCGAACAGAACTACGGGGACGGTTCCGGACGGTCGGTCGAGTTTGAGCCTGTCGGCAAAGCGTCCCGGACCAGCGAGGACGCGCTCCCGGTCGTCGATGTCGTCCCAGTCGATGCAGATGTCGGCGCGAAGCCTGCAAGTGGCGGTTTTGCCCACCTGCCGGGGACCGCCGACAAACGCCATTTGCCGATGGTTCGCAAGATGTTCGACCAGCAGGGAATCGTATATCCGCGGCAACTTCATGATCGACCATTATCGATGTCGTCGTCGAATAGTCACGACTATTTTACGACCTATCCGAATTTGGTCGCGGTCGTGCCTGCAAGCGGAACTTCGCCCCTTCGCGTCGAGAGCGCGTTTCGCGAGACAGGCATTCGCGCCGCTGTCGCCCCCGGGAGCGCGCCGACGCGGGAAATGTCTTTCCCTGCAATTCTTCCGGGCGGCGCAAGCGAACCCGGCCTGTTCGGCAATTCCGGATTGGCGGGCGTCCGGCCGCGACGGCCGGCAGACGGGGCGGACGGGCCGCTCGACCGCAACGGGTGACAGCAAGGCGATTACGGGTTAAGCGTCTCTCCGCAAAGTTCGTCGGGCGCCCATGACGGCGATTCTGGAAGCGTTGGAGGCGGACGACCGGGCGGCATGCTTCGCCGTCCGCGTCGAGGTGTTCTGCGGCGAACGGAAGAACTGGAGAAATCGCCTGCTAAGCGAAATGCCCAAGCGTCCAAGGGAGCAAGCGAAATGCAACAGGGAGAACTCGATCTCCGCGGGAACCCCACGGTCAGGCACATTCTCGACCGAATCCGGAAAACGAGCCGCGACGAAACCGAAAAGGGCCGCTGGTTTGAACAGCTCTTCATGCGGATCGCACGGCAGGAACCGGATTTGGAAGTCGAAGAAATCTGGCGCTGGGCCGACTGGCCGGAGCGCAAGAACCGGACCGGCCTGGACGGACGAGACATCGGCATCGACCTTGTGGCCCGGCGATCCGACGGCAGGCATATCGCCATCCAGTGCAAGTGCTACGATGAACAACGCGTTCTTCCGAAAGGCGGTATCGATTCGTTTCTGGGCGCATCGCAGCAAGAGGTCTTCGATATACGCTGGATTGTCGGCACCTGCCGATGGAGCGCGAATGCGGAGGCCGCGATCACTAACGCGAACCCGCCGGTCACCCACCTGGATTTCGCGCGGTTTCACAATGTTCAGCTGGCCGAAGACGACGCGGAGCCACCTGTGCAGGAACCTTGGGTCCTCCAGGGCGAAGCGATCGAAGACACGGTAGCGGGACTTCGGAACCACGAGCGGGGACGGCTCGTTATGGCTTGCGGCACCGGAAAGACTTTTACGTCGCTCCGGATCGCCGAGCAGGTCGTGGAGAACGGTGGAAGGATCCTATTTGCAGCACCAACCATCGCCCTGGTGTCCCAGGCCCGCCGCGAATGGCTGCGCCGCGCGACCCGACCCCTGCGGTGTCTGGTCGTCTGTTCGGATCCGTACGCTGGCGGCAGAAACGAAAACGAGGACATTCAAATCTCCGAGCTGGAATGCCCGGTGACCACGAAGCCTGAAGAGATCGCCGCGGCCCTGCGCGACGGAACGAAAACGGCGGCGATTTTCTGCACCTACCACTCTCTCGACCGCGTCCGAGAAGCGCAAGACCGCGATGACGTGCCGGTGATCGACCTTGTGATTGCGGACGAGGCGCACCGCACGACGGGAATCTCGGGACAGGCAGCAGGCAAGGTCGATTTTCAGGAAATCCACGACAACGGTCGGATCCGGGCAAAACGCCGTCTCTACATGACCGCGACACCCAGAATGTACACAGCGAGTTCTAAATCGCGCATTGAGCGGAAAGGCTACGAGGTCGTAGACATGACCGACCTTGAGGTCTACGGGCCGGAATTTCACAGGCTGCCTTTCGCCAAAGCAGTCGACGCAGGAATCCTGTCGGACTACCGGGTGATCGTTCTCGGAGTCAGTCAGTCCAGCGTTACGCCGGGACTGCGCCGACGGTTGGCCGGGCTGGACGATAGCAATGACCGCAGGGCCGCGCCGACGATGAACGAAATGACGCGCGTCTTGGGCGTATCCCTCGCCGTCAACGGCGTCACTGACGGAAGCGACCTGGAGAAGCCAGGTCCCCTTCCGCGCACGATGGCGTTCGCAAACAGCATCAAGCGGTCCAAATGGTACGAAGGCGCTCTCGCCGAACCGCAAGTGCTGGCGGCCACGACGCGGCGCATGGAACATGGTCGGGCGATGAAGGTGGAAGCTAAGCATCTCGACGCCTCGGATAACGTCTTCGTGCGGAACCGGGAGTTGGAGGCACTCGATGGCGCCGAGCGGGCTGGCGAGTGCCGCATCGTCTGCAATGTCAAACTATTCACGGAAGGGGTCGACGTCCCGTCGCTGAATGCCGTCGCCTTCCTCGATCCCCGAGACAGTCAAGTCGACGTCGTTCAATCAGTGGGCCGGGTGATGCGCCGCGCCGAAGGCAAGAAGTTCGGGTACATCATAATCCCCGTCGTCATGGAACCTGGCGAGGACATCATTTTAGCGCTGGAGCGGAGAGCTGAAGGTTATCAGACGGTCGGGCGGGTATTGCGAGCCCTTCAGTCGCACGATGGCCGTCTCGCGGAGGATGTGGTCCGGTTCGTCAGGGTCTACGAAGCCGGAAAGCAGCTTGGCAGCCAATCGGACGGAGATGGCGATTTTAGCGGCGATCCGATACAGGAGAGGCTTGATCTGAAGGAAGCGGATCAGGGCATCTATGCGCATGTCGCCTCGGCATCCGGCTTGGGCAAGCCGGGCCAGCTTGTCGCCGACGAGATAACCGACACAGTGAAACAGGCAGCGGCAGCGTTGTGGGAGCAGGGCCATGGCGAGGCGATCGGCCATGCGCTGGATCTACCCACGGATACTCCCGGCGAAACCCGGAACGCTTGCACGATCGGCGCATTGCTGCTTTGCAACGCTTGCCTGCTTCACCGCAGGCTGCGCAATGAACCGGGAATGTCAATGGTTCTTCGGCTCGATAAAGTAGGCGGCGCCAATGAACCTGCCGAATTGCTGTACGAGGCTTGGGAAACAATTCTGAAAAAAGACTTCAAACCGGTGTTCAAGCCCGCGCTTGCCGTGCTTCGGATACTCTGCGGCGTTCCGGAAGCGAAGAATCCAATCCGTATCTTGGCAGAACGCGCTAACAGTCTTGCGGACTCGTTGAGCGAGTTGGGTCTGGACCACGCCGGTCCGCTCTATCATCGGATTTTGCCGCACGGTCCGAGCGACGGCGCATTCTACACGAACAACCTTTCCGCCCTGATGCTCGCGCGCTTGGCTTTGCCCGAAAATTTCGTCGACTGGTCGGACCCGGATGCTATCGCGAGGTTGCGAATCATGGACCCGGCTTGCGGAACGGGCACCTTGCTCATGGCTGCGCTGCACACGATCAAGGCGAGGGGGGGGGGGGGGGGGAAACGACGAAGCCAGCTTGCACAAGCGGCTGGTGGAGGACGTACTGTGCGGACTCGACATCAACCGGCACGCCGTCCAGCTTGCGGCCTGCAATATGACCCTGGGCGCGCCCACGGTCGATTATGGACGCATGAATCTGCATACCCTGCGGCACGGAGTCGACGATGGAGGACAGGCCAGAGCGGGATCGATCGAGATACTGACGAGGGCCGGAACGGATCTCGAAAGCATGGCCCAACCGTTGCGCGGACTGGAACATCTCGATTCTCGGCAAGTTGACGATGCGGAGAACAAAGATTTTCCTCTTGAGGATCTCGATCTAGTAATCATGAACCCGCCCTACACCGACAATGCGAAGCGAAGCCGCAAATTCGGGCCCGAAACTATCGCTGCGATGCAAAGGCGCGAGATCTTCATCCGCGACCATGTGACAATCCAGGATCTGCAAGCCGGCAGCCTTATCACGACCAACAGCATAAGCACATTCTTCACGCCGCTTGCGGAAAGATTGCTCGATAAGAAGGATGGAACATTGGCGAAAGTAATGCCGACAACGGCCTGCATCGGAGCATCCGGAATCGAGGAGCGCCGGTTCATCGCGGACCGCTTTTATGTGGAGTTTGTGGTGACGACCCACGATCCGCGCCGTATCAACTTCTCCGAAAACACCTCCATACATGAAAGCCTGTTGGTCTGCCGTCGGCGATCCAAAGAAATGCGGGGAGATACGAAATTCGTGTCGCTTCGAAAGATGCCAGCCACCCCGGAAGAAGCAATAGAGATCGCGGATTCCATATCGGCAGGCCATTGTAAAAACCTGGGGAATGAAATCGTTTGGCCGAGGCTACTGATCGAGGCGGGCAACTGGTTTCCGGCCCAATGGTACAATGGTGAACTGGCTTGGGTGATCGAAAAACTGGAAAAACTCGAAGCTTTGAAACCCTTGGGATCATTATTCTCCTTGGGTGCGCTCGGACAAGCTATAAGGAGCAAAAAGAACTGGATAAAATGCGAAGATGGAACCCATCCGGGATCCGTAAAGATGTTCGGTTCGATTTCATCGAAATTGCGCCGGAAAATGGCCGGCGCCCCTGAACAGTGGGTACGTCCCGGCCCAAAACCTTGGAAGGATACGGCCCTCAAATCCGGCAATCTGATGCTGGCCGCAAGGATGGATACCCAATCGGGACGCCTCAGCGCACTCTATTCGGAAAAGCCTGCATTCGGCTCTGGGTGGATACCTGTCACGCATACGGAAGGGCATGTTGGAAAGGCGCTTTGCGCCTGGTGGAATTCCACTCCTGCCCGGTTGCTGCTGTTCAATCGCCGATCGCGAAAGTTGACCTATCCGAACTGGTCAGCCGACCATCTCCGGTCGGTCGGAGTCCCGAAGGAAATACGCAGGGACTCGCCAGCGCGACGGATGCTGGCGGCGGCTTGGGAAGAGACGTCGCAGATGGAACTCGCCGAGATGCGCGACGGTCCCGTCGATCCAGTCCGGCAGCGGCTGGACGAAGCCGCGGCAACGGCGGCGGGGATCGATCCGGCAGAGGTCGCGCAATGGTGCGATATGCTCAGCCTCGAGCCGACTGTCCGGGGGATACCGCGATCCACCGAGGAATGATCTCTAACCAAGGCAGCGCAGCGTTGCGTCTCCAGTCCACGCCGCCAGTCATAATTCCGTTGTCGCTATGCGGTCTTCGTTCAAATCCGAAGGGCAGAGCTATGCAAGCGAACGGCGGGACGGGCGGCCGCCCGTCCGCAACGGGTGACAGCGGGGCGATTACGGGTTAAGCGTCTTTTCGCAAAGTTCATCGGGTGCTCATGACGACGATCCTGGAAGCGTTGGAGGCCGACGACCGGGCGGCATGCTTCGCCATCCGCGTCGAGGTGTTCTGCGGCGAACAGAAGGTCGCCCGCGACATCGAACTGGACGGCCTCGACGATCTCTGCCGCCACTATCTGGCGCGGCGCGGCGACCTGCCCGTGGGAACGGCGCGTTCGAGGCCTCTCGACGGCGGCATCGTCAAGCTCGAGCGCATCGCCGTGCTCAGGCCCTACCGCGGCCGCGGCATCGGAAGGGCGCTGACCGAACGCGCGCTGTCGGACGCGCGAAAGGACGGCTACGCGGCGGCGGTCCTGCATTCCCAGACCCACGCCGAACCGTTCTACGAAAAGCTCGGCTTCCGCCGGGAAGGCGGCGAATTCGAGGACGCGGGAATTCCGCATGTCAGGATGGCGATGACGCTGTAGAATCGCCGCGCGGGCGGCGCGGCGCCGCCCGGCGGGAAGGGAAGAAAGGGAGGACGGCGTTGTTCGGCGCGATCATCGGCGATATCGTCGGTTCGGTTTACGAGCGGAACGGGATCAAGACCAAGGAGTTCGAGCTTTTCGGCGCGGGCTGCCGTTTCACTGACGATTCGGTCTGCACCGCGGCGGTCGCAGACATTCTGCTGCACGGCCTCGCCCCCGCTCCGGCGCTGCAGCGAATGTGTCGAAACCATCCCGGACGCGGCTACGGCGGTATGTTCCGTCAGTGGATACACCGGGACACGGCCGAGCCTTACGGCAGCTTCGGCAACGGCGCGGCGATGCGGGTCTCTCCCGCCGCGTTCCTGAATCGCCGCAAGGAGCTTTCGGCCGCGCTTGCCGCCGCCGACCGCGTCACCGAAATCACGCACGACCACGAGGAAGGAATGAAGGGCGCGCGCGCGACCGTGCATGCGATCTGGCTCGCCTTTCAGGGCGAAAACGCGGCGCGCATCCGCGAAGCCGTTTCGGCGGAGTACGGTTACGACCTCGCTCGCAGCGTGGACGAAATCCGCCCGGACTACGGCTTCGACGTAACCTGCCAGAAAACGGTGCCCGAAGCGGTCATCTGCGCGCTGGAGTCCGACAGCTTCGAGGACGCGGTCCGGAACGCGGTGTCGCTCGGCGGCGACTCCGATACGCTGGCCGCCGTCGCCGGTCCGATCGCCGAGGCGATGCACGGAATTCCGGACGAGTTGGTCTCTCGCGTTCAAAATGCCTTTCTCGCCGGAGCGCCCGACATCCTCTCCCTGATGCGGGAAATGTACGAGTCCGCGTGAAGGCTGCAGGCGGATGAGCGAACCGAAGATCCTCGTCGTCGGGGCCGGCCTCGGCGGGCTGGCCGCCGCCGGCTGCCTGCTGGAGGCCGGCTTCGAGGTCGAAGTGTACGAACAGGCGCCCGAACTGGGCGAGGTCGGCGCCGGCATCCAGGTCAGCGCGAACGCGATGCACGTGCTTAACCATCTCGGCGTCGGCGAGGAGGTGTCGGCGAGGTCCGTGCGGCCGGAGGGTTACGTCTTCCGCCTGCACGATACCGGCGAGATCGTCGACCGTTTCGCGTTGTCGGCCGAGCACGAACGCCTCCACCGCGCGCCCTACAACCAGATTCATCGCGCCGACCTGCATGCCCTGGTCGCGGAGGCCGTGCGGAAGCGCCGGGGCGACGCGATTCGTCTCGACCGCTGCGCAACCGGTTTCGAAGAGGACGAAGCCGGCGTCACGCTGCGCTTCTCGAACGGCTCCTCCGCAAGAGGCGACCTTCTGGTCGGCGCCGACGGCGTGAAGTCCGTCGTCCGCGACCGCATCGCGGGCCGCGTGCCCGCCGCCTACACGGGCGATTCGGCGTGGCGCATCACCGTGCCCCGCGACCGGCTGCCGGCCGATTTCATGGAAGAGGTGATGTCGGTCTGGATGGGGCCGGGAAAGCACGCGGTGACCTACTGGATTCGCAACGGCGAACTGCTGAACTTCGTCGGCGCGGTCGAGACGCCGGTCGCGTCCGAGGAATCCTGGACCCTCAAATTCCCCTGGGAGGACCTCGACGCGGATTTCCGGGGCTGGCATCGGGACATCCGCACGGTGATCGACCTCGCCGACCGCGACGAGTGCTACCGGTGGGCGCTGTACCGCCGGCCGACGATCGAGGCGTGGAGCACGGCGCGAGCCACCCTGCTCGGAGACGCGGCGCACGCGACGTTGCCCTATCTGGCGCAGGGCGCGGCCATGGCGATCGAGGACGGGGCGGTGCTGGCGAGAGCGCTCCGGCAGCGCGGCGACATCGCCTCGGCGCTCGCGCTCTACCAGCGTAACCGGGCGTCGCGCACCGCCCGCGTCGTCGACGCCTCGGACGCGAACCGGCGACTGTTTCATCTGGACAGCGTCGACGAGATCCGCCGCGCCTTCGCCGGGCGCGACGAAGGAGAGGATCGCAACGCCTGGCTCTACTCTTACGATCCGCTGACGGTCGAACTGACCTGATCCGCCGGGCGGCGAGCCTTCCGCGGGCGAAGCGCGGTCCCTACGCGCCGCCCTTGGCTTCCAGATTCAGCGACGCGGAATTGATGCAGTAACGTTGGCCCGTCGGCATGGGGCCGTCCGGGAAGACATGGCCGAGATGGCCGTCGCAGCGGGCGCAATGAACCTCGGTCCGCCGCATGAACAGGGACCAGTCGGCCTTCGTCTCCACCGCCCCGTCCCCGATCGGTTGGTAGAAGCTGGGCCAGCCGGTGCCCGAATCGAACTTATGCTCCGAAGAGAACAGCGGATGGCCGCAACCGGCGCACGCGTACGTCCCTTCTTCCTTGCAGCCGTCGTACGCGCCGGTGAACGGTCGCTCGGTGCCGTGCTTGCGAAGCACCCGGAACTGCTCCTCGGACAGCAGCGCCCTCCACTCGTCTTCGGTCTTGCTGATCTTGGTCGCCATCGCGTTCTCCACTCCAAGGCTACCGAGGCCCGAAGCAACGTTCCAGAACGTCGCCGAACTCCCGCAGAACGCGGCCGCCCTCTCCCGCGAAGCTGGAGCCGTGCATGCACGCCAGCGTTCTCGGCTCGAGGCCGGCAAGCAGCTCTATGATCGGCCGCGTCCGATGCGTGTAAGGCACCGATCCGGCCATCGGCCCCTCCTGCTGCCGCGCGTTGTACGCCTCCGACCGTCCTACGATGTCGCCGCCGCACAGCGCCTCGACATCGCCGCCGTGCCCGAGCAGATCGGAGCAGAACAGGGTTCCGTCCGTCTCCTCGAAGAGCAGGCTGGCGTCCCAGCCGTGCGGAACGTGGCCGGTCTCGATCACGCGGAACCGGCGCGCCCCGGTTTCTATGCGCTCGCCGGACTCCAGAACCCGCGGGGGCCGCGCCGCGAAATCGCCGACGCTGGTTCGCGCGCCGACGAAGCTGCACACCGGCTCCGCGCGCGGCGCGACCGCGAGCCATTCGTTGAGCGACCCGCATTCGTCGGACTCGAAATGGCTGAATCCGATCCATCGGATCGCCGCCGGATCCACCACGCCGCGCACGCCGGCGACGACGTCCTCGAAATTGCCCCGCAGGTTGGTGTGATAGAGGAGCGGCTCCTCGTCGCGCACCACGAAGGAAGAAAACTGGAAGTTCGCCTGCGCGTTGAAGCACGCGACGCGAAAAACGTCCGGGGCGATTTCGTCGACGGTCGCCGCCATCGGCTCAGCGCTTGTAGTCGGTCGTCACGCCGTCGAGCTGGCGCAACAGCGCGGGCCATTCCCGATCGCCTTGACCTTCGTTTTCATACTGTCTCGCGGTGTGCTCGCACACTTCGCGGGACGGGTGGCGAATCCGGCCGCCGGCGGCCGCCATCAGCGCCAACTGGGCCGAGCAGACCTTCTCGAGAAAGTACATGTGCACCCATGCGTCGGCCACGCTGCGGCCGGTCGTCAGAAGTCCGTGGTTCCTGAGAAGCATGACCTTCTTGTCGCCGAGGTCCGCGACCAGCCGCTCGCGCTCCGACAGGTCGAGCGCGATGCCTTCGAATTCGTGGTAGGCGACGCGCCCGTAAAACATCATCGAGTCCTGATTGGTGTAGATCAGGCCGTCCTCCAGCGCCGATACCGACATGCCGGCTTCGGTGTGCGTGTGGATGATGCACATGGCGTCCTCGCGCGCGGCGTGGATCGCGCTGTGGATGGTGTAGCCGGCGTTGTTGATGCGGTGCGGCGTGTCGTCGAGAATATTGCCCTCGAGATCGATCTTGACGAGATTGGACGCCGTGACCTCGTCCCAGCGCAATCCGAACGGATTGAGCAGGAAATGGTGGTCCGGCCCCGGTACGCGCGCCGAGATGTGATTGTAGATCAGCGTCGTCGTCCATCCGTAGAGATGCGCAAGACGATAGGCTGCGGCCAGATCGACCCGAACCTTCCATTCCTCGTCGCCGATCCGGTCGCGAAGTGCGGTAACGGTAGCGGTCATGAATTCGGTCTCCTCCGTATGTCCGCTCAGCTTAGCACAAGGCCGCCGACCGGAGAAACGTTGCCGTCGGCAAGGAGAACGCATGTCGGGGGAACGGGGCGATTTCCGTCGCCGCGATGTCCCGCGCTCAACTTTGGCCCTTCGGAGTCGAGATTGAAGCGCCGACGGAAGTACAGTACGCGTGAGGCCATCGCCGCGACGCACGAAACGGAGGGGCGCTGGTCGATTGCCGCGAATGCTCCGGCCGGATCGCCGAATCGGCGCAGACGTGCCCGCACTGCGGCGCGCCGGGCCCGAACCCGAAGAAGCCGAACATTGTGGACGAGCTGTCGGACGCTTTCGGTACCGTGGTGTGGCTCGTAGTGTCGCTCGTAGTGCTGGGCTTCCTCACCTGAGCGATCGTCCCCGACGACCGGACAATGCAGTCCGTAGCGGGTAAGGTCGTCTCGCATCGGTTCGGTGCGCGCCGCCGACTTGCCGCTTCGTCAGCGGCGCGAGGCCGACGTTGCCGAGCGCCGAGGCAAAACTGCATGCTCAGCCCGTCTCGCGAACCGCAAGCGGTCAGCCAGCGCTTCCGCCGCTTCGCCGCTGTCTCGACCGGCAATACTCTTCGGGTATCTGCGGAACCGTCCCGTCGCTCGTCCGGTCTCGCCAAACGACCTCCCTCCGGCACGAACTCCTCGAAATCGGAAATCTCGCTCGGCGTCATGGCTTCGCCGCTCGGGAAAGCAGGCGAAACGCAACGCGCGTGCAGGTTCGGGCTTTGGATGGAGTTCGTTCCGCATGCGCGCTTTCCGGCGGCAGTTTCGCCCACGCCTTCCGGCAATCCGCCCGGCTTCGCAACGCGCGCCTGACCCCGCTCGACTCGCGCCGTACTCCCGCCGGTCAGTGCCGGATGCCCGGCCGCATGACCGGGGCAACCAAGGCAACGTCGTTCGCCAGGTTCGCATCCGAGCCTCCTCCGGCCGGTCGCCCGGTCTTGCGTGCAGGCGCGTGCAGCGGCGATTGACGTCGGCGAAGCGCGCGAATACTGTCCCGAAACACACAGGGCAAAGCGTTCCGTCAGGCTCATGACCCCGATCGCCGATCTCGTCCGACCCGGCCGCGTCCATCGCAGCGTCTATGCGAACCGGGAACTCTTCGAACTCGAGATGGAACGAATATTCGGCCGCGCCTGGATATACGTCGGACACGAGAGTCAGGCGAGAACGCCGGGCGATTTCGTGACGGTCCGCATCGGCCGCAGGCCGATGGTGATGGTGCGTCACCGCGACGGCGAAATCCATGTTCTGCACAACCAGTGCGCGCACCGCGGCGCCATGGTGGTTCCCGGAGAAAGCGGCCGCGCGGACGCCTTCGTATGCTGCTATCACGGCTGGACCTACGATACCGACGGACGGCTCATCGACGTTCCGCTGCGGCACGGCTATCCGGAAGAGTTCGATCCGGCCGAGACGGCAATGGTCCGCGCGCCGCGCGTCGAAAGCTATCGCGGCTTCGTGTTCGCCTCCCTCGCCCCCGCGGGGCCGTCGCTGACGGAGTTCCTCGGCCGCATGACGACATCGTTCGACGACATGATCGACCGCGCGCCGGACGGCGAGATCGAGGTCGCGGGCGGCGTCTTCAAGCACGGCTACGACGGCAACTGGAAGCTCTACCTCGAAAACCTGTGCGACGCCGCGCACCCGATTTTCGTCCACCGGTCGTCGATCGACGCGGCGCGCCGCCAGGACGATGCGGCGCACAGCGACGGGTCGGGCGAGGTCGCCATCCGCCAGATGCGCCAGAACGGCGCATCCTACGAATTCTGGCAGGACCGGGTGGGCATCTGGACCTACCCCAACGGTCATTCCTTCCTGGGCGACTATCACGACGACGAAAAGCTGGTCGCCGCGGGGCGCGACCCCGTTTTCGCGGACTACATCGCAGCGATGGAAGCGAAGAAGGGCGCGGCGGAGACCAGGCGAATCCTCGAGCGAACGCGCTGGAACTCGAACGTCTATCCCAACCTTTCCTTCATGAGTCAGTTTCGCCAGTTGCGGGTGGTCCACCCCGTCGCGGTCGACCGGACCGAAGTCTACACCTATTCGTTCCGCCTGAAGGGCGCGCCCGCGAAGATGTTCGAGGACACGATCGCCTTCGCCAACGTGACCAACGGCACCGGCTCCCTCGTGCTGACGGACGACCTTGAAACCTACGGACGGATCGGCGCCGGCGTGACCAGCGAAGGCGCGGACTGGATCCAGATCGGACGCGGCTACGCCAGCGACCGCCCCGACGATCACGGCGGCCTGCAAGGGCGCGATTCCACGAGCGAGGTCTATATCCGCAACATGTACGACGCCTGGCTCGGCTACATGACTGAGCTTTGATGTCCCTCGCCGCGTCCATAGAGGCGTTTCTCGTCGGCGAAGCCCGTCTCCTGGACGAACGGCGATGGGAAGAGTGGCTGGCGCTGTTCGGCGAGAAGGCGTGGTATTGGATGCCCGTGGAAGAAGGTCAAGCCGACCCGAGGAACACGGTCTCGCTGATCTACGACGACCGGAGGCTTCTCGAAACCCGCGTGCGCCGACTCGCCGCCGCGCGGGCGCATGCCCAAACGCCGCAGTCCCGAACCAGCCGCATCGTCGCCAACCCGACGATCGAGAGCGAGGCCGACGGCATCGTAACCGTCCGGTCGAAGTTCCAGGCGATCGAATACCGCAGCGACCGGCAACGCCTGTTCGGCGGCACGCAATGGCACGGGCTGGAGCCCGGCGGAGGCAGCTTTCTCATCCGTTGGAAGAAGGTCGAACTCGTCGACTGCGACAGCGTAATGAACGGCATCTGCGTACCGCTCTGAGCCGGTTGATAACAATCGGGAGAAACGACAGGATGCCCGGACGCGCGGAATGCGGGGACATGTCGAAAGCACAGAGAGTCCGGCTCGATGGCGGCGGCAAGCCGCTCGGTTTCATCGATCACCCGGAAGAATACGAAACCATCCGGTTCGAAACGGCCGAAGAGGGAATCGCCGTGTTGACGCTCGACCGGCCGGAAAAGCTCAACGCCTTCGACGAACGCATGATCCGCGAGATTCGATCGGCGATCTGGAAGGCGAATTTCGACGACGCGGTCCGCGTGCTCGTCGTGACCGGCGCGGGGCGCGGTTTCTGCTCGGGACGCGACATTCTCGGCCTCGACTACGAGAACAACCTGCCGTCGCCGCAGTACCGCGCCTATGTCCGGGCCAACCACGAAATGCTGGACGACGTCGAGAACATGGAAAAGCCGGTGATCTCGATGGTCAACGGGATATGCGCCGGCGGCGGCGTGGAGATCGCGGTCGCCAGCGATTTCCGCACGGCGTCCGAAGACGCCGAATTCGTTCTGACCGAGAACAACATCGGCGTCATTCCCGCGTCGGGGGCGGCCTCGCGCATGATCCAGCTTATCGGCATCGGACGGCTGAAGGAGATGATGATGACGACGCTCCCCGTCGGAGCGGCCGCGGCCGAGCGGTGGGGCATGGTCAATCGCGTGTTCGCGCCGGACGACCTCATGGAAGGAACGCTGGGGTTCGCGCGAGTGCTGCGGGAGCGGGCGCCGCTGGCGCTGGGCATGGCGAAGCACGTCATCAACACCTGCCAGAACGCCGACACGGAAACCGGTCGCCTGATCGAGCGGCTCGGCCAGTCCGTTCTGATCCAGTCGCAGGACGCGCGCGAGGGCAACGCGGCGTTCCGCGAAAAGCGCAAGCCCGTCTGGACCGGAAGATGAGAACCGGCTCGGGGCTTTGGGTCGAGGAGGGCGGGACCGGCGGGGACCCGGCGCTCCTGCTGATGCACGGGCTGTCGGGCACGGGCGAGGTATGGACCGGCCTGCGGAACATCCTGCGGGAGAAATGGCCGGGACGCTGGATCGTTCCCGACATGCGGGGACATGGCCGTTCGGCGCATTGCGGCGACTACGGCATCGGCCGCCACGCCGCCGACATGGCGGCGCTTCTGGACGGCGCGGATGCGCCGTACCTGGCCGGCCATTCCATGGGTGGACTCGTGGGCATTCTGATGGCCAGCGGATGGTTCGGCGTGACGCCGGCCGCGGTCGTCGCCGTCGGCGTCAAGGTCGACTGGAAAGAAGAGGAGCGTTCCGCGATCGACAGGCTGGTCGAGGCGCCGGCGCGCTGGTTCGACACCGAGCGGGAAGCGCGCGAACGCTTCGTTCTGGTGACCGGCCTCAAGGGCATCGTCGACCCCGCCTCCGACGCCGCGGCCTCCGGCGTCGCCGCCGAGGCGGGCCGCTGGCGGCTCGCGGCGGACAACCGGGCCGCCATGGTTGCCCGCGCCGACACGAGGAAAATTCACGCCGTCGCCGGCGCGCCGGTGATCCTGGCGGCCGGCGAGCGCGACCGGATGGTCTCGGTAACCGACCTCCGGACGCTCGACCCCGGCGCGGTCGAGCTCGGCGGCCTCGGCCACAATGCCCATGCGGAGGATCCCTCCGCGTTCTGGGGGCTGATCGCCGGAGCCGCCGGGGTCGCCCCGTAGACGCCGCGCGCGCGAACGAGCTTCCGCCGCGCCCGCCGATGTTCGACGCCCTGCCCCGCGCCGTAAACGAAAACGCGAGCCTCGTCCGGCGCGGAAGGCGCTTGACCGTGACGTTTCTTCTCGGCGTCGGCGGCGACGAGTGGCTGATCGAAATCTTGCGAGGCAGAGTCGCGGCGGCTCGCGAGCGCCCGCACGTCATGGCGTCATGGCGGTTCGCGATCCGCGTGACGGAAGAGGCGTGGCGGGAGTTTACGGCGCCGACGCCGCGGCCCGGCTACCACGACATCTTCGCGATGACGAAATCCGGCGAAGCCGCGATCGAGGGCGATCTTCAACCCTTCATGGCGAATCTCCGCTACTTCAAGGAGGTTCTCGCGTCGCTGCGCCGGGAGCCGGAACCGTGACCGGCCGCCTGGAACCGGTCGTCGGCCGCTACGTGCATTTCGACATCGGCGGCCGGGCGCATCGCGTCTACTTCGAGGAAGCCGGCTCCGGCGTTCCGCTGCTGTGCCTTCACACGGCGGGATCCGACGCGACGCAGTATCGGCATATGTTGAACGACGACGCGATCGCCGGAAGGTTCCGCGTCGTCGCGTTCGACATGCCGTGGCACGGCAAGTCGCTGCCGCCCTCCGGATATCACGAGGAGGAGTACCGGCTGACCGCGAAACTCTACGAAGAGACCGTCCGGGCGTTCTGCGCGGCGCTGGATCTCGACCGGCCGGTCCTGCTCGGCTGCTCGATGGGCGGCCGAATCGCCCTTCGCCTCGCCGGCGTCCGGCCGGACGAATTCCGGGCGGTGATCGGCGTCGAGGCGGCCGATCATCAGGAACCGTGGTACGACCGCGACTGGCTGCATCGTCCCGACGTGCACGGCGGCGAAGTCTGCGCGGCCCTGATCTCGGGCCTCGTCGCGCCGCAGAGCCCGGAAGAGCGCCGCTGGGAAACGCTTTGGGGCTATCTGGCCGGCGGACCCGGGATATTCAAGGGAGACCTTCACTTCTACCGGTCCGATTCCGATTACCGCGATCTGAAAATCGATCCGGCGCGGTGCCCGGTTTACCTGATGACGGGGGAGTACGACTTCTCCTGCACGCCGGAAGACACCTTGCGGACGGCCCGCAGAATCGGCGTCGAAGCGGTCATCATGAAAGAGCTCGGGCATTTTCCGATGTCGGAGAATCCGGCGAAGTTCCGCGAGTACCTCATGCCGGTGCTCGCGGCGATCGCCGGGGCGGGATAGGGAAACCCGTTCGCCGCCCGGCGACCCGGCTCGCGGCGCCCGGGAGGGAACGGCCGGGCAAGGCCGCCTGGGTCGACGGCGCGAAACCGGCGGCGCGGGCGGGACGCCGCGCGATTCCGCTTGCATCGGAGCCGCTCTGCTGAAAACATGCCGCGCGTCGGACAACGGAAGGATTCACGATATGGAAACGCGCGCCGCGATCGCCGCCGAAGCGGGCAAGCCCCTCGCCGTCGAAACCGTCACCCTCGAAGGCCCGCGGGAAGGCGAGGTACTCGTCGAGATCAAGGCGACCGGCGTCTGCCATACCGACGAGTTCACGCTCTCGGGCGCCGACCCGGAAGGCCTGTTCCCCGCGATTCTCGGACACGAGGGCGCCGGCGTCGTGGTCGACGCCGGACCCGGCGTGACCGCCCTCGAAAAGGGCGACCACGTGATTCCGCTCTACATTCCGGAATGCCGGCAATGCAAGTCCTGCCTCTCGGGCAAGACCAATCTCTGCACCGCGATCCGCGCGACCCAGGGACAGGGCGTCATGCCCGACGGCACCAGCCGGTTTTCGCTCGGCGGAGAGAAGATCCATCACTACATGGGCACCTCGACGTTCGCGAACCACACCGTGGTGCCCGAAATCGCCCTCGCGAAAGTCCGCGAGGACGCGCCGTTCGACAAGATTTGCTACATCGGCTGCGGCGTGACGACAGGCATCGGAGCCGTCATCAACACGGCGAAGGTCGAGCCCGGCGCCAGCGTGGTCGTCTTCGGCCTCGGCGGAATCGGGCTGAACGTAATCCAGGGCGCCCGCCTCGCCGGCGCCGGAACGATCGTCGGCATCGACCTGAATCCCGCGAAGAAGGAAATGGCCGAGCGGTTCGGCATGACCCACTTCGTCAATCCGTCCGAGGTCGACGGCGACCTGATCGCCTACCTGGTCGACCTGACGGACGGCGGCGCCGACTACTCCTTCGAATGCATCGGCAACGTCGACACCATGCGCCAGGCGCTCGAATGCTGCCACCGGGGATGGGGAGTCAGCGTCATCATCGGCGTCGCCGGCGCAGGCCAGGAAATCTCGACCCGTCCGTTTCAGCTGGTTACCGGGCGGGTCTGGAAAGGAACGGCCTTCGGCGGCGCCAGGAGCCGCCGCGACGTGCCCCGCATCGTCGACTGGTACATGGACGGGAAGATCGAGATCGACCCGATGATCACCCACACCATGCCGCTCGACGACATAAACGACGCGTTCGACCTGATGCACGAAGGCAAGTCGATCCGGAGCGTGATCGCTTTCTGAACGCGGGGCCGCCCGCGCGCTCGTTTCTGCGCTTCGTCCGCGAACGTCCGGCCGGGGTTACCGGCGTTCGCTCCTGAATATCAGTCGCATCAGGCCGATTCCGAGACCGAGGGTCGCGAGCGCGCCGCCCGCCATCGCGAAAACGCCGAGGGCGCTCATCTCGACGTCGCCGATTTCGTTCCAGACATGCACGGCGCCCGCCACGGCGAGCGCCAGCAACGCGCTCAGAAAGAACGCGAGAGCCTTCAAGGCTCTTCGCCGCCCGTCCCGGCGGCGCGGCCCGGGCCGAAGCGCGGGCCGCGGCTCACGACGTCTGAATCAGGGATCGCGAATTCCCTTCGAGCGCCAGGCAGGTCAGCTTGCCGGTGAAGAACGCGCCGGTGTCGATGCCGATCCGGTTCGGCCGGACGTCCACCTCCTTGCGAATGGTATGCCCGTGGACGACGCATTTGCCGTGGTCCACGTCGGATTCGAGGAATTCCTCCCGAATCCAGGTCAGATCGAAGCGCAACTGTTCCGACAGCGGCATCTCCGGCACGATACCCGCGTGCACGAACAGGTAATCGCCCTCGACATGGTAGAGTTCGAGGGATCGAAGGAATTCCATGTGCGCTTCCGGCAACCGCTTCTCGAGTTCGCTTCGGCTGTACGGCGATTCGGGATCGACGCCGTAGCTCCGCATCGTCTCGCCGCCGCCGTTCGGCCGCCAATCCAGCGCCATCGATCCGCCGTCCAGAAAGGACAGCATGAGATCCTCGTGATTTCCGAGAAGGCAGACCGTTTCCACGCCCTCGGGCCGTTCGTTCAGAATGAGGTCGATCACCTCGCGGGATGCCGGGCCGCGGTCGACGTAATCGCCGAGGTAAATCATCTTCGCCCGGTCCGGACGGCGTTCGGCGAAATCGGCGCGTATCCTGGCGTGCAGATCGCGCAGGAGATCGGCCCGGCCGTGAATGTCGCCGATCGCGTATATCGTCGCGCCTTCCGGGGCGCGCCAGCGTTCGTCGTTCAGCTGCATGTCCTTTTCCCTCGAACATTTTACCATCGAAAACGCGTCGCGAACGCTTTTTTTTCGCGGGATCCCCTTTCCCCTCCGGCGACGGACGCCCGCCGCGGAGCGGCGTTCAGCTCCGCCCCGCGGCCAGCCTCGAAACCCCGCTCGAGGCCGCGACGGCGCCGTGCCGCGCGAACGCCTCGTGATTGGCGACGATCCGCTGAGGCGCATAAAGGTAGTTGACCATCATCCCGGCGGACTGTTCGACGCCTTTCGGGGACGGGTCGGCGTCCCAGTTGATCCGCTCGACGCGCGCTCCGTTGCCGAGGTGGAAGCGGGCGACGGGGTCCGGACCGCCCGGCTCGAGGAGATACGCGGCGCAAAGCTGCATCAAGGCCGGTCGAAGCGATTGCCGGGACGCCTCGTCGCGCTGCCAGTCGCCCCTGTCCAGCGCCTCCACGTCCTCTTCCGCCAGGGTCACCGGCAATTCGTCGACCAGCGTCTCGTCCAGCCAGCGCCGAAACCCCGGTATCGGCGAGAGGGTCGCGAACCGCTTGATCTCGGGAAGTTCGTCCCGGATCGCGTCGACCACCTGCTTGATCAGAAAGTTCCCGAAACTGATCCCGGCCAGTCCGCTCTGGCAATTGCTGATCGAGTAGAATATCGCGGTGTCGGCCTTTTCGTCCGCCTTTTCGGGCGCGTCGATCAGATCGCGGATCCGGCCGGCGAGGCCGCGGGTGAGGGCCACCTCGACGAATATCAGGGGCTCGTCCGGCAAGGCCGGGTGAAAGAACGCGAAGCAACGGCGATCCGGCGCCAGGCGGCGCCGGAGATCGTCCCATCCCGTTATCGCGTGCACGGCCTCGTAGGCGATGAGCTTTTCGAGAACGACCGCCGGCGTTCGCCAGTCGACGCGTTCGAACTGCAGAAACCCGCGATTGAACCAGGACGACAGCAAGTGCAGCAGATCGTATTCCAACCCCGCCGCTCCAGTTTCCCGCCGGGAGAGCAGGAGTCCGCGCATGCCGACGATGGCCGCCGTGCCGCCCGGCGCCATGTTCAGGCGCCGAAATAGCTCCTGGCGCGGCGCTTCGATGGCCTGCGCGAGATCCAGATACGCTTCTTGCGCGGGCGTCGACAGAAAGCCGCGGCACGCCGCGGCGACCTTGTCCGCATCGGGTGCGAATTCGCGGTCGAGTCTCTTCAGAACGTCCAACCTGCCGTCGTCGTCGAGAGCCAGATAGCGCTGCACGATGTCGCCGGCCAGCGCCGTCCCCGACGCTTCTCCGACGACGGAAACGAGGTCGCGGCATCCCGACGCCAACGCCTCGACATCGCCGCCCGCGGGCGATCGTTCGAGATAATGCCTGCCGAGCTCGACCAGCGCTCCCAGCATGTGACTGACCCTGACCATCGCTTCCCCTCGACGACGCCGTCCGCTCCCCGGGCTCTTCCGCGCGAAGTCCCGGAATCTTACTACGCGCGCGCCGCCTGACAATCGGCGAACGGCCCCGCCGACCGGCTCTTCGCCGAGAGCGCCGAAGCCCGCCGTTTCCCTGGCGGCCCGGCGAAGCGGCCGGAAGCGCCGCCGCCGTCCGGCGCGGTTTGCGCGCAGGCGGCCTCGCGGCCGCCGCGGCGGGCGCGCCGCCCGCCGGATTCAGAAATCCGGGTCCGCGTAGTGGTCGGGCGGCTGCATTCCCGGTACGCGGTCGGTCAGAACGTCGCGAAAGGACGGACGGGATTTGAGACGGGCGTACCACTCCCTGGCCTGCGCGTGATCGCTCCAGGGCACTTCCTCGATGTAGTCGAGGCAGGACAGATGAGCGCCCGCCGCGATATCCGCCATGGAGAACGCTTCGCCCGCCAGCCAATGCCGACGCTCGGTCAGCCATGCGATGTAGTCCAGGTGGATATGGAAGTTCTCCCGCCCGGCGCGCATGACCATGGTGTCGGGCGACCCGCCGCCCGCCATTCGCTTGCCCACTTTTTCCCCGAGCAGGTTTCCGGTCACCTCGTGATCGAACTTGAGGTCGAACCACGCGATCAGCCTGCGGATTTCCGCGCGGTCCGCCGCGTCGCCGGGATACAGCGGCGGATCCGGATGCCTCTCTTCGAGATATTCCGAGATCGCGCCGGAACTCGAAACCACCGGTCCCCCGTCCTCCACCAGCACCGGCGTGTCGCAGGCGGGATTCATGGCGAGAAACTCGGGACGCCGCAGCGCGGCGTCCTCCAGCTCGAGCTCGAAATCCAGCTTCTTCTCGGCGAGCGCGACCCGAATCTTCCTGCAGAAGGGCGACAGCCAGTCGTGATAGAGCGTCAGCACGGCCGCGTCTCCCGCCTCGCGCGCCGGCTGCGCGGAACCCTATGCATCGCCGGTTTCGCGAGGCGCGCGCCTGGCCAGGACGCGTCGCAGGGTTCGACGACGCGGGTTCCGCCGCGCCGCTCGTAGACTCTCAGGGTGCGTTCCCGCCTTACGCGTTCGGCGGACAACGGGAGTTCGGGCGGCGGCGGCAACTCCGACCCGGTGACCAGCGGAGCGGCGTCGGCGTCCGTCGGCCTGGCGAGACAGTCGACCGCGCCGGCTTTTCCGGCCGCGGTCGCCGCCGCAGCGCACCCGGCCAGCGTCGCGATCCGGGAGTCCGGGCGCTCGCCGGCCGCGACCGCGTCGAGCCGGTTGCCGTCTTTCGGCCTCGGAACGGCGAAGGCATGCCTCTTTACGCTGTCGCTTCCCGCGGCCGCCGGGTCGGCCGTCGACACTTCGAAACCTCGGCACCGCATCGCCCGCGCGAGACGCGAGCGAAACGGAGGCCCGTCGTCCAGCAGCGTCCTGCCGTCATGTTTGTCGATAGCGTTCATCTCCGCCGTCTTCGTCGCAGCTTCCGCCGCCAGGACGCCCTGACGACCGCGCCGCCGCCCTGCGCATCGCTCTCGAAAGTGACGCACTCGCCGGATCTCTGCAACAGCGTCCGGGCGAACCCCTCGCCCGCCGCGCGCCGAAACGCAGGGCTTCCCCGGCCGCTCCAACAGCGCCCCAGGAAAACGGGGCCCGTCGTCGCGTATGGTCGCAGCCTCCCGATTCCAAGCCGCTTTATTCGCGCGCGAACTGTATCGCGTTCTACCCCGGATTTCCCGACCCGAGAACGGCGTCGGGGCGGCGCGCAACCGCCGGTTCGGCCGCGCTGCGGCATTCGGTCGCAGCCGACGGGCTTGCTCGAAGCCGCGCCGGCCCGCGTTGCGGGTCAGTTCGCGGCCGGGCGGCCGAGCCGCTTTCCTTCAGCATCCAACTTGAAGGGGCGTTCTACACCCAGCCGCCGGCAAAAGGAAATTGACTGGCGTTTCTCCTGCGGGCATTTCATAGGCATGTTCGATCCTGCCATCAGCGTGAAAGGGCTCACGAAGCGCTTCGGCGACATCGTGGCCGTCGACCATGTGAGTTTCGAAGTGGAGAAAGGCGCGGTCGTCGCCTTGCTCGGCGGAAACGGCGCCGGCAAGACCACGACGATCTCCATGCTTCTGGGCCTGTTGACGCCGACCGCAGGGTCGCTGGAGGTCCTCGGCGTCGACATGTGGCGAAACCGCTACGAAGCGTTGCCCCGCATCAATTTTTCCTCGCCTTACGTCGATCTTCCCAAACGCCTGACGCCGCGCGAGAACCTGCAGGTTTACGCCAGGCTGTACGGGGTGCCGGAACCGGACGGCAAGGTCGCGGAGCTGACTGCCGGTCTGGCGCTCGACGATTTTCTGGACCGGCCGTTCGGCGAGCTTTCCTCGGGCCAGCAGACCCGAGTCTCTCTGGCCAAGTCGCTGCTGAACGAGCCGGAGCTGCTGCTGCTGGACGAGCCGACCGCCTCGCTCGATCCGGACGTCGCCGACTGGGTCCGCGGCCTTCTCCTGGAATTCCGGCAGCGCCGGGGCGCAACCATCCTGCTCGCCTCGCACAACATGTTGGAAGTCGAGCGGATGTGCGACCACGTGCTCATGATGAAGACGGGCCGCGTCATCGACCGCGGAAGCCCCGCCGAACTCCTGTCGAAATACGAACGCGCGAACATGGAGGACGTTTTCCTCGACATCGCGCGCGCCGCCGAATGACGAGCCTCCGCCGGGCCGGGCGGCGCCCATCGTGGAGACGCATCGGGGCGATGGTCAGGCGCTACTTCTACGTTCTTCGCAGTTCGTGGCCGCGGGTGATCGAATTGGCCTACTGGCCAACGATGCAAATGCTGATCTGGGGCTTTATGTCGCAGTTCCTCATGGCGCATTCGGAGTGGTTCGTTCGCGCCGGCGGGATCCTGATCGCGGCCGTGCTGCTCTGGGACGTCATGTTCAGGTCGAATACCGGCGTATGCATTTCCTTTCTCGAGGAAATGTGGGCGCGCAATCTCGGCCAGCTTTTCGCCAGCCCGCTCCGCCCCTACGAATGGGCGATTTCGCTTCTCGCGATCAGCGCCATACGAACCGCGATCGGCGTATTGCCCGCCGCGTTGCTGGCCATTCCCCTTTACCACTATTCCGTCTTCGACATGGGCCTCCCGCTGATCGCGTTCTTCGTCAACCTACTGATATTCGGTTCGGCGATCGGCCTCGCGGTGTCGAGTCTCGTCCTGCGTTTCGGGCTTGGAGCGGAAAATCTGACATGGGCGGCGATCTTCGCCGTCGCGCCGCTCAGCGGAATCTACTATCCCGTTTCCACCTTGCCCGACTGGCTGGAGCCGGTCGCCTATTCCCTTCCGTCGGCGCACGTGTTCGAAGGCATGCGGGCGGCCGCCATCGACGGCGTCTTCCTGTTCGACCGGCTCGTCTGGTCGCTTTCCCTGAACGCGATCTATCTCGCGCTGGGTCTCAGCGTATTCCTGATCGCGTTCGAACTTGCCCGCGACCGCGGCAAACTGCTGCATATGGGCGAATAGTCCTGCGCCGCCTTACGGGCGGACCGCCAGAAGCCGCATCGCGTCGCCGCGCCGGCCGCGCTCCGCCCAGTGATACGCCGTGCGGCCGGTGAAATCCGTGACCGCGGGGTCCGCCCCCGCGTCGAGCAGCGCCCGGATCGTCGCCAGCCCCCCTTCGGAAGCCGCCACCATGAGCGGCGTGACGCCCCGGCGATTGGCCTTGTCTTTCCTGGCGCCGGCTTCGATCAGGATTTCCACGACTCCGGAATGGTCTCCCGCGGCGGCATAGAAGAGAGCGGTATTCCCGAACTTGTCGCTGCGATCGAGCGCGGCGCGGCGGCGCACGAGCAGTTCCACCATGTCCTCGTACCCCTTGGCGGCGGCGATAATCAGCGCCGTCCTGCCTTCGGCGCCGAGCGCGTTCGGGTTGGCGCCCCGCGCCAGCAGCGCCTCCGCGTCGGAAACGCTGTTGCCCTCGGCCGCCACGACGAGCGGACCGCCCGACAGGAGGTTTATCTCCGCCCGGGACGGCGCCGACGACGCGGTTGCCGCCAGCAGGGCCGCGAGAAGAACGCGCGTTGAAAAGCGTGCGAACATGCAGGAAATTTGGTGGGCTTCGGGGTTCGCGTCAAGCGTCCTCTGGCCAATCGCGGCGGCGTCCCGTAATCTGCGGGCAACGGACGCAGGAGAAGCGATGCGCAAGTATCAGGTCGTCTTGATCGCCGCGACGGGCATCGTCCTCGCCGCGCTCGCGGCCTACGGCCTCTACGGCGGCGGCAAAGGGTCGGCGCTGGTCGGCGGGCCGTTCGCGCTGGTCGATCACGAAAGCCGGCCGCGCACCGACGCGGACTATCGCGGCAGCTACATGCTGGTGTATTTCGGATACACGTACTGTCCCGACATCTGCCCGACCGCGCTCCAGGTCATAACCGCGGCGATGAACCAGCTCGAAAAGCCGCGTCAGGACAGGGTCACGCCGATCTTCATCACCGTCGATCCGGAACGCGACACGCCGGAGCATCTCGCGACCTATGTCGAGAACTTCCACCCGCGCATGGTGGCCCTGACGGGTTCGGACAAGCAGATCGCGTCCGCGGCGCGGGCCTACCGGGTCTATTACGGCAAAGGCGAAGGAAGCGGCGACGACTACCTTGTGGATCATTCGTCGATCATTTTCCTCATGGATCCGAAGGGCGGCTACGTCACGCATTTCACGCACGCGACCGCGCCCGAACGCCTCGCCGAGAAGCTCAGGGAGCACGTCCGCGGTTGACCGATCCCTTCTGGACCAGGAAACGGCTCGAGGAGATGAGCGGCGACGAATGGGAATCGCTGTGCGACGGGTGCGCACGGTGCTGCCTGCTCAAGCTGGAAGACGTCCATACGGGCGAGGTCGCGTACACCGACGTCGCCTGCAGGTTGCTCGACCGGGACAGTTGCAGATGCGGCGACTACCGCAACCGCAACGACCGCGTGCCCGATTGCGTCCGGATAACTCCGGAACTCGCGCGAAGCGGCGGATGGCTGCCTTCGACCTGCGCCTATCGGCTGGTCGCCGAAGGAAAGGAGTTGTTCTGGTGGCACCCGCTGGTTTCCGGCGACCCCGAAACGGTCCATCGCGCCGGGATCTCGGTTCGGGGCAAGGTGGTTCGAGAGTCTCGAAGAATCGATCCCGAAGACAGGATCGTTTCCTGGCCGGAATAGACGGGAGGTTCCGCCGAAAAATCCGCTCGCAACTTCGCTTGGCACCGCCGGATCTGGCGGATCGCTTCCCGCATGACCGGCGAAACCGCAGCGGCGCGCACTCCCCGCCGAACGTCCGGCGACGAAACGAACTTTCTCCGCAAGCGCGCCGCGCCTCGGCTGCGCCTCCTGAATTACGCAGAGCGAAGGGAGCCGGGGCTGCCGACGCACGCTCCATGGGTTCTCAGACGGCGCAGGCGTTGAAGATACCGTCCAGTTAGGACCGACCTAGCATGGCCGATACTGTAGCTCTCGTCCTATGACTTCAGATCGGCTGACTTCAGATCGGCGATTTTGTCTAATTTATCTTTAACCTCCGGGTGAATCTCATCGCCTCTCATCCGTTTCGCGATCTGGTAATATTCAGTTGCAGGCAAATTGCAATTTGCCTTATCAAAAATATCTTTGATTATATCTTTTCCCTTTGTCTTGTCTACAAAACTGTCATCAAACGGTTTTTCAAATTTACTTTGAGGAAGATTCTTTGTCATATATTCTTCCGCAGCTCTTTTCTCTGCTATTCCAATTTCATCCCTAATATAGCGAAGGAGCGATTCAGGGTGAATCAAATAATTCTCGATCTCGTACCATTTCCAATACATAATTGCAAAACCTTGAGGCGTCTTAGGCGTACTATGCTCCTTGCCGTCTCCGTCACGTATCTCCAATCCGCGAAGATTTGGAACTATAGCTTTCAGAGAACCAAAGTGCTTTTTGGAAAATGCCTGCTTGTTCGCTTTCCCTGCCGTTGCTACAAAAAAAGGAGCTTCAAGAAGTTGCCGCGATGAATGATCTAGAACGTTGGCCCATCCCTTCAAAATATTGAGATCCGTTTGCCCTTCAAGATACAGAACGGCGCGTTCCGTTTCTGCGTTTACTATTTCGATCGTTTCTCTTCTGTTAATTTCATTCGCATCCTGCTTCTTGATCTTCTTCAATCCCTCGGAAGTGACGATCAATAAGCGGTCGGAATTCTCCCGAACTGCTGCGTCGATCAACTGTCTTGAATGCGTCGCTATGATTAGCTGACGTCCCTTGGCATGATCCTTAAGACTGTGGTATATTCTTTCTTCCAATAAATTATGCAGGTGGGTATCGGGTTCGTCGAACAACAAAATATCAGATTCCTCGTACAAAAGCGCCGCATGAGCCATCAGGATCTGGAGAAACCCGCTAGCTGCGCTCGAAAGATCGTGCCATACACCGCCTTTCGAGTGCCGATAACCGGCGAAGATTGGATCCGCGCCGCTTGGCGGCTGAATTTCATAGCCGAACAGATCTCTGATCGTCGCCTGCAAACTGTTCCATTTATTGTCGTGTTCGTAGACTGTACGCAACATGTTTCTGATTACCTCGCCGCCTCGGCCGCGTGCGAGACGGGACGAAACAACCTCGCGACCATATATCGATTCTTTTGCGTCCATACTCGACAGCGCGGAGATATACCCGACCGAGAAAGGTTCATGCAGATATTTTTCCAGATCGTCTTCTTTGACGTCCGAATTCGGCCTTATGGAAGCGGTCCCGAGTTCTTCATAGACGAATTCGAATCCCACGGTCCAGCTTTCCGTTTCAATGGACACGGAAGCCGGATTTGAAACTTCTTTATCTTTCCAAATTTCGGAAAAATTTGGCGACGAGATGGTTCCAAAATTCGCCAGATCAAGTTTCAAAAAGTGATACTTTCCAGAATCGTCTCGCGTCAAATCGGGAGAGGAGTTGCGCCACAAATATCCGATTTCCGACCATGCGGCGATCGCCTGCAGCAGGGTGGTCTTTCCGGAATTGTGTAAGCGTTCGGTCGTGGGGTGATGGCCTATTCATTGAGGAGCCGCCTCCAGTCCCGGCGCAGGGGTTTCAGCCAGATGTCCTTGACCGGGAGAGCGCGTTCTTTCCGGGTATCGAGCTTGCCGCGGCCCTGCGTTTTGCCGACCTTGGTCCAGTTGGCGGCCCGGTAGCAGGTTCCTTCGAAGCGCGTGCTCTCGCAGAAGGTCTCCATCAGGGCCGGGCGCAACGCGTAGCGGCCTTCCCAATCGTCGGGCAGGCGACATTCAACCATGGCAAGGATGCAGGACGCGAGGTTTTTGATCCGGACCCACGGCAAGATCAGGAACCTTGCATTGTTGACCACGAGAGGCAGGTTGCGGCGGCGGGTCTCGGGATCCCACCCGACAAGCTTGTCCCGCGGCGCGATCTTCCAGGCCGCGGCGCCGAAGCCGAGGACGGCGAGGGGTTCGCCTCCGGCGGCCCGAACGAAGTATCGCATCTGCGCGCCGGGCAGCGTCGAATAGCCGAGATAGTGGTAGCGAGCGACGAACTCGTTCCAGAGGCGGCCTTCGCCCGCGTTCCGGACGGGCTCAACGGCGACGGGTTGGATATCGGCGAGACGCTCGGGGGTCGGGAACGGGGGCCTGTCGGTCGCGGGACCGGGCACGAGCGGACGGCGGACGACCGGCGCGCGCCTTGGCGGCGGCAAGACGATCACGCCGTCGCGATGCATGCGCAACATGGCGACGCGCGCGCTCATATCCTTTAGGCCGCCGTCGGGCTTGCGCCAGTCGAGGCGGCGGCAGACCTCCCGCGACAGCGCCCGGCGGTGGAGGCCGCCCCTCGCGATCAGGCCGCGGATCATGTCGACCTCGTCCTCGGAGAAGTCGCGCCCGCAGTAGCGGCGGGGGCTGCCGCTCACGGTCCTTGGGGGAGAGCGGGACGCCAGGAGCGGAGACGCTCCTCGCCTGCGCCCCACGGCAGCCAGGCAGCAGGGCCTTCGGGCGGCGGACCGCGATGCCGGGCGCAGGCATCGAGATAACCGAGTAGCCAGCGGTACGGCGAGACGCCGGCCATCTCGAGCGTGCCGAAGATGGAATAGAGCATGCCCGCCAACTGCGCTCCGTCCACGCTATGCGACCCGAACGAGAGCTTCCGGCCGATCGCGAGGCCGCGCAGGCCGCGTTCGGCGGGGTTGTTGTCCATGGGAACGTCTGCGTTGTCGACGAACACTGTCAGGCCGTCGCGGTGGCGTAGCAGGGAGTCCAGAGGGCCGCGTTGCGCCGCGCTCTCCGGAAGCGCGTCCCGTGCCTTTTTCGCCGCCGCGAAGAACGCTCCGGCGAATCTCGCGAGCCGCCGCTGGGCGGCGGCGTTGCCCGGACACGCCAGACGCCTGGCGTTGAGTCGGTACAATGCCGCAATGTGACGAAGCCATTTTTGGGCGAACTTCGCGAGGTTCGGGTAGCCGGTCTCAAGGTTGATGAAGTCCCGTCTGGCATGGACCCAACAATATGAAAGGACGATGCACCCTTCCATGACGCGCGCCAGCTTCCGGTAGGCGGAGTAGCGGTCGCAGACCAGGTGAGCCGCCTGTTCGGGCGAGCCGAGCCCCCTGAACAGTTCAAGGGCGGCTTCCGCGCTGCGCGACGGCAGAATAACGATGCGAACCGCGTCCGCCGACCGGGCGATCCATGCCCAGGCGCGAGCGTTGCCGCCGTCTTCTTCGCCCAACTCCCGTATCCACCACCCTGTTTCGTCGCCGTGAACGACCGGCGCCTCCGACAGGCGCCGGGAGATCTCATCGTCGAGCGGCTCGAACAGTCGCAGGAATCCCCGCTGAGCGTCCGCCAACGTGCCGGGCGCAATGGCAAGCCCGTGCTGACCCAGCGCGCGGCAGACCGAGCGCAACGGACGGTGCAGGCCGTACCTCTCCGCCAGGACGTACGCCCAGACGGAAACTCCGTACCGAGTGTTCGGAAACAGCCGCGCCGGAGCCGGGCCGACGGCCTCCTTTTCCGGTCGGCAGGTACAGGTCGGGCGCAGCCGCTTCCGTCGAATCCTCCGGACATAGGTGACGGTCCTGGTCTCGATGAGATCCGTGTCCTTCCAACCGTTCGAGACCCAGGCCTTGCCGCAGTCCGGACACGTGCGCTCGTCCGGAAGCGACTCCTCCTCGCGAACGGGCAGCTCGGGGTGCGGCGTGCGGCCGTGCGACGGCGTTCCCTGACTGCGCCCCCGGCGTCGACCGGTTGCCGTAGGCTGCCGCTCGCTGCGGCGCCCGAACAACTCCCGGGCAAACCTGCGGCTGCGGGACTTCAGACTCTCGTTCTCTGCCGTCTCTCGGGGCGGCGCCTCGCGTCTCTTTTTCAGGATTCTAATCAGCGCCATCGCCCGGTGGAAAGCTCCCTGCCACCTCTCGGCGTCGCGGCGAAACTTCTCCGCTTTATCGAGTGCGCTTTCCAGCGCCTGGCAGAGAGCCGCATTCGCTCGGCATGCCGCAGCCAGAGCTTGGCCGTCGCCCGACAGCTCGGTCCCGGAAAGCGTGCGTGCAGATTCGACCGCCATGGCAGCCGTATACAAGAACAAAAGAAGAGTGTCCAGGCCTGGGCGATTCGCCTGGCTCGACAGCCCGCTTCGCAACCGAACGCTTACTCTCCGGGACTTCGCGAGAAACCTGTTGCCGGGTGCCAACCAGAGGGGCGGCGTAGGCCGCGGCAGTACCCGAAACGAACGCGCCCTCCCGGTCAAGGACGTCTGGTTGAAGCCCCTGCCTGGAGGCAGGCCTCAACGTCGCCACCCCACGACCGAACGCTTACGGAATTGTTGGGGCCAACAATGATGCAATTATCCGGAATGTCGTCGCACTCCAGCCGACCGAACTTCTTGAAATTCTCAATGATTATCCTACGGATCACTTGTATTCTCCTTCGGCACGCGCAAACGCGGCGTTTCGCTCCAACATATGCGTCCTCGTTTTATCCAGTAGTGGCATCTGCAAGGCAATCTTGTCACATGCACCGACGGAGACAGCGAAACGCGCCCGTCATCGTGTTCCGTCAGAGACCAACGTCGGGTTATCTCCGGCGCGATATCCAGGTAAATGACGTGCTTGCACCTCTTTCGCGGGCACGCGACCCCGGCTTGGAATGGATGTTCGCGGCCGCCGACGACATACACCGTATTTCGCCGGATTTCCTCGGGCGGATTTTCCACCCATTCGGTTCCGTAGGGATGCAGGAACGCCATCGCGTTGAACAGCCACCTAATCACGACGGGTATTGTTCCGAACCAGAAGGCTGCCGTCCCCGGTCCCTGCATAACGTCCGAGAAGCGGATGCGGAGCTCCGGCGTCGGCCTCGTTTTCATAGCAACCGTGCACCAGTCTGAACCTTTGCGTTCCGAACTCGTGATTGCCGTCCAGCCGGAAGGCGTGAATGCGCGCCATGAAGTCGTTGAACGCCATGCACGCCGCCTGCATGTTGACCGACATGACCGCAGGCTGTTCTTCGCCCACTTCGGCCAGATACCCCGCCATGCGCTGTCTCCGATAGTGCGCCGGATCGGTCCTTCTCCAGTCTTCGGCCGCGACCTGTTCCATCGTATAGGCGCCTCTCGAGATCAGGCTGAGCCCGTCCGGATGCACATAGTGCGCAACGGCGTCGGCCGCCCGGATCCCGCCGGTTCCGTCAGCCTCGATGTGGACGCCGACGTCGAAATACGGAATCAGATAGGCGCTGGCCAGACAGTCCAGGTGATACCTGCCGAACGCGGAATCGACGCATCCGAAAATCGCGTCGCAATCGATCAACGCCGAAATCACCTCCGGCGAATCGGTAACGCCGCGATACGCTTCGACTCGAGTTTCGAGTCCCGTCTCGCCGATAGCGTCCCGTATCGCGGCCGCCTTCGGACGCCCTGCGCGCGCATCCTTCATCGTGCCGCCAACAACGCGATTGAGATTCTTTTCTTCCAGAACGTCGTCGTCGACAATGACAAGTTCCCCCACGCAGTTTCGCGCCAGCAATTCGATCACGATGCTGCCGGTTCCCGAACATCCAACGACTCCGATTCTCATCGACTTCAGAAGTTCGAGGGTTCCCTGCCCGAAGGTCTGCGACATCTTCGCTTCATACGCAGTATGCTGATCTTCCCGACGGGACTTCCATATTCGAATGCTGCTTCCTACTGCCGAGACTGCCTCGACATTCCTGAAACCTCGATCTTCACCCATCGTTCTGGCGGCAATCGCCCCGTCCGGCGTCATGACCGCGACTCCGTTCGTCCGCTCATCGTCAAACCATCCATTTATCGATTTGAGCAGCTCCAGATCGTTCTTGTCGTCAATCTCCGAAAAATGACCGCCGCCCTTCGGGTGCGAATGAATGGCGATGATCGTTTGACCCTTTCGGTCCGCCTCTCCGATCCGATCCGGCGTCATGTGCTCGCTGAAAGGCCAGGAAACGAAATCCGGTCTTCTTTCCGACAGATTATGAGGCAAATGCAGAAATTCCGCAGCAAGAAGCCGCTGGCAACGCTTACCCGTTCCTTGATTGCAAAGCAGAACGCCAGCCGCCTCAAGCCCGTCTCCCGGAAACAGATAATCGAAAACCGTCTTATGCATGGTTTTCGTCATTGCCAGGATCGGGCGTCTCATTGCAGCGCTCGCGTCCGAAGCTCGTTAAGGACGTACTCGACATGGCTTGCCAGATTGTCCTCTCCCGGGTTCCATTGATAATGGCGCGACCATCTTTGCCATCGTCTCCGGAAATGCTCCTCGAAAGCGATCGCGGCGAGTGCGGCGCCGTCGGCATTCCCGAGCGGGGGGTCGAAATAGAACATGTCGAGAGGCGATGCCGGATAGCCTGCCGGAACCAGAATCATCAGGCAGGAATTCTCTGGACGATATCCCTTCGGAACGGCAAATTCTTCGATAAGCAAACCGAATTTTCCGTTTCCCTCGCTCACCTTCCGCCATTTTCCGGGATGATTCGCGTCCAGATACTCTGCATCTTCCGGAAGCAGTTCGAAAGGATCATTCATGGCCCTGCTGCGCCTGCCGGCGTACCGTTTCGAATCTCTCTATTCCCTTCAAGGTAAGGTCGACTGCGTCGCGGATTTCGATTCTGACCCTTTTCCCTCCATGAAGTTTCTGGTTCAGCGACCATTCGTCAGGATTCTTGCCGGCCATGTCCAGTATTTCCGCGCCCGATATCCTGCCGGATTGCACGACGTACTTTTCCCCGTCGATCCGGATTCGATAGCGGTACCCTTTCGGAGGCTGACGATCATGCTTGCCGCAGCTTTCGATATCGATCGCGCCGTCGTCGCCATCGGGAATCACGAAAAACGAATCCGCGCTTTGGACGACGATCATCATGTCGTCGACAATCTCCGCGTCGACGTCGCCTTGGACATCGACGAACAGGCGTCCGCGCGGGAACTCGTTGTCCAACGCCTTCAGAGCCGCTCCCGTTATTTTCGCCGTCTGCAGAGCCGGACCGGGCTCGCCATTGAAACGCGGGCAAATCGCATTTTTCAACGGCGCATCGTCCTGGATTTCGACTCCGCCGGTAACGAAGGCTTCGCCGCCCCGAATGACCATGTGATCCATGGGAAGAAGCGGTATCTTCTCGTCATCGCCAATATGCAAGAAAAGCCTCTCCTCGCCGCAATCGGCAAGATCGTAAAGTTCGCTTGCACTGACCAACCCGCGCCGGATTTCCCTTTCCTGGCGGTCTACCGTAACCTGCATTCCGCGTCTTCCTTCTGTGGCGACGGGATTAGCGGCCGCTTGCCGCTCGACGGACGAACTTTCCGTGAACAAAGATATTGTCGCGGCGAATCGAAGTCAAGCCGTCGTGGGCAATCCGCGCGCGAAGGTTTTCGCGCGAACCGAAGCCGCCTCCGGGCCGCCGAACCGGCGTCCGGACGGCCGCCGGGACTCTGCGGGGGCGGCGATTCGGCAACCGTCCCTCCCGCCCGGCTACGATCCTCCGAGAGCCGCCGTCATGAAATCCCGCCACAGACGCGCCGGCAATTGGCCGCCGGTTACGCCCTTCATGCGGGCGCCTTTGTCGTTCCCCATCCATACGCCGGTGACGAGATCGCCGGCGTAGCCGACGAACCAGGCGTCCCGGAAGCCCTGGCTGGTCCCGGTCTTGCCGGCCGCCGTCCAGCCGGGATTCGCGGCCTTGCCGGTTCCGTCCGCGACGACCCCGCGCAAAAGCTCGCGCATATCCCGGGCGACGCCGCGCGACACCACCCGGCTCCCTTCGCCGCGCTTCCTCCGGTAGAGCACGGTGCCGTCGCTGCGGCGGATTTCCGCGATTCCGTGAGGCCACGCGGCGATCCCGCCATTGGCGATCACGCAATAAGCTCCCGTCAGTTCGAGCAGCGTCACCTCGCTCGCGCCCAGCGCGAGACTGGGATGCGCTCTGATCGGCGACGTAACGCCGAGCCGCCGCGCGGCTTCGATGACCTTCCGCCGCCCCACCCTCTCCGATATCCTCACGGCGACGGTGTTGATCGAGTGCGCCATCGCCTCGCGCATGTCGATGTCGCCGCGATACGTTTTTTCGTGATTGCGCGGCTGCCATTTTCCGATGCGGAACGGTCGGTCGGCGAATATGTCGTCGGGCGCCAGCCCGCTTTCGAGGGCCGCCAGATAGACAAACAGCTTGAAGGCGGAGCCAGGCTGCCGGAGCGCCTGACTGGCGCGGTTGAACTGGCTCGCCGAATAGTCCCTGCCGCCGACCATCGCCCGCACGGCGCCGTCGTGGGACAGCGCGACCAGCGCGCCCTGACGGACGTTCCCCGCCTTCCCGTTTTTCGCGATCGTCGCCCGCAGCCGGGCCTCCGCGAGACGTTGCAATCTCAGGTCGAGCGTCGTCCGCACGATCAGGTCCTGGCCGTCGCGGCGGACGAACCCGGCGACCCTTTCCAGAACCCAGTCGGAAAAATGCCTGCCGACGCCGGCGATGGCGACCACGTTCAGCTTTTGGCGCAGGGCGCGCTTCCTCGCCGCGCCGTCGATGAAGCCGGCGTCGACCATGGCTTTCAGCACCGTGCCGGCGCGTTTCCGGGCGGCTTCCGGATCGCGCAGCGGCGAATAGCGGGACGGCGCCTTTAGAAGCCCCGCCAGAACGGCGGCCTGAAGCAGGGTCGCGCGGCGCGCCGACTTGCCGAAATAGCGCCGGGACGCCGCCTCGAAACCGTAGGCTCCCGAGCCGAGATAGACGCGGTTGACGTACAGGGTGAATATCTGCTCCTTCGTGAAGTTCGCCTCGAGCCAGAAGGTCAGGAGCAGCTCCTGCACCTTTCGGCGCACCGTGCGATCGGGCTTCAGAAAGATGTTCTTCGCCAGTTGCTGGGTCAGGGTGCTGCCGCCCTGACGAATGCGGCCCGCGTACAGGTTGACGGCGAGGGCGCGGGCGAGGGCGAACGGGTCGAAGCCGCCGTGTTCGAAGAAGCGCCGGTCCTCGGTGGCGAGAATCGCCTGCTTCAGATGAGCGGGCATGTTCTTCAGTTGAAGCGACCCGGCGTAGAGGTCGCCGTAGACCGCGATCGACCGCCCCCCCGCATCGGTCAGGGTGAGGCTCGCCCGGCGCTCGGGAACCTTGAGATTGTCTATGTCGGGAAGATCGTACGCGTACCAGGCCACGACCGCTGAAACCGCGACTCCGATCCAGACCATGAAGATCAGAAACCAGCGGAGCGTCAACCCCGCGACGCGAGCGCCTCGCGACCAGTTTCTCGCGCGGCGCTTCCTCGCCTTGCGGACGGTTGCGCCGCGGGGGCTCTTTTTCGCCGCGGTTCGCGCAGGCCCCTTCGCCCCGGCGGCGGCCTTCCTCGGAGCGGCTCGGCGAGTCCCTTTCGCGTTCCCGGATTTCTTTCCCGATTTGTGCTTTTTTTCCACCATGCCGCTATATGCAGTATTGTCCCCCAGAAAATCAACCCTGCATTCACGCTCAGGAGCGTCTCGAAATGATCGGTCCCGGAATCCTCGTTCGTCCCGCAGTCCGGGAAGACGCCGCCGCGGTCGCCGAAATGGCGAAATCCCTCCAAACCGACGCGCCCCCGTCGAAGTTCACGGCGCGGTCCTATCTGGAAGACGGCTTCGGCGAAGATCCCGCCTTTCGCGCGCTGATCGCCGAGATCGAGGGCGCGCCGCGCGGCTACGCCCTCTATTACTGGGGCTACGACACCGACAGCGCGACTCGCGGCGTCTATCTCTCCGACCTCTTCGTCGACGCGAACTACCGCCGCCGCGGAGGAGGACGCGCCCTCGTTTCGGGCCTCGCGCGCAAAACCCGCGCCGAGGGCGCCCGCTGGATGTTCTGGTCCGTCGTCAGGCGCAACCGAGCGGCGCGGCGCTTCTATCGCAAGTTCGTTCCGGAACTCCGAAACGTGATCGTGTGCGCGGCCTTCGGTCCGGAATTCGACCGAATCGCGGAGCTCGCCGCCTGACGCGAGGGCCGCGTCGAATCAGACGTCCAGATTCTCGACCTTGAGCGCGTTCTCCTGGATGAACTCTCGGCGCGGTTCGACGACGTCGCCCATCAGGGTGGAAAAGACCTCCTCGGCCTGGTCGCCGTGCTCGACGCGTACCCGAAGCAGCGTTCGCACGTTGGGATCCAGGGTCGTCTCCCACAGCTGGTCCGGATTCATTTCCCCGAGCCCCTTGTAGCGCTGCAAGGAGATGCCCTTGCGCCCCGTCGCAAGGACCTTGTCGATCAGCGCCACCGGCCCCACGATGCGTTCCTCCGCGTCCTTCACCCTCAGCACGGCCGGATATTCGTAAAGCAGCTGCAGGTCCCGCGCCATTTCGTCCAGGCGGCGCGCTTCGCTCGACCGCAACAGGGAGCCGTCGATCACCTGGCGCTGGGTCACTCCGCGCAGGGTGCGAACGAACGCCATGCCGCCGCCGTTGACGATTTCGGCCTGCCATCCCCGCTCAGCCTCGTCGGAAATGCCGTCGAGGCGGCGCGCCAGCACCTCCGCCATCATCCGGCTGTTCTCTTCGGATTCGAGAAGCTCCTGATTGAAGGCGCCGAGCACGGCGGCCTGCTCCGCCACCTCCGCGTCGTTCAGCCGGTTGAAGATGGGTTGCAGGAGGCGCTTGGCGACCTGCGCCTGCCTGACCCGGTCGTGAAGATCCTGACCGGCGATCTGCGCTCCGCTGTGGAGATTCAGAACCGCATCGCGCAGCCCGGCCTCGATGAGGTACGCCTCCATCTCCGGATCGTCCTTGAGGTAGCGCTCGCTGTCGCCCTTCTTCGCCCGGTACAGCGGCGGCTGCGCGATATGGAGATAGCCCCGCTCGATGATCCGCGG
The DNA here is from genome assembly GCA_965243135.1 of Alphaproteobacteria bacterium. Lineage (GTDB taxonomy): Bacteria > Pseudomonadota > Alphaproteobacteria > MPNO01 > UBA830 > JAJEBT01. The sequence continues at coordinate 51,155 of OZ251539.1, read as the reverse complement.
CATCTGGCGATAGAAAAAGGTGAGCAGAAGCGTTCGGATGTGGCTGCCGTCGACATCGGCGTCCGTCATGATGATGATCTTGTGGTAACGCGCCTTCTCGACGTCGAAGTCCTCGCCAATGCCGGTCCCCAGCGCCGTGATCAGGGTTCCGAGCTCGGCCGAGGACAGCACCTTGTCGAAACGCGCCCGCTCGACATTGAGGATCTTGCCGCGCAACGGGAGCACCGCCTGGGTGCCGCGCTGGCGCGCCTGCTTCGCGGAACCGCCGGCGGAATCGCCCTCCACGATGAAGAGCTCGGATTTCGCGGGATCCCGTTCCTGGCAATCGGCAAGCTTTCCCGGCAAGGACGAGATGTCGAGCGCCCCCTTGCGCCGCGTCAGATCGCGCGCCCGGCGGGCCGCTTCCCGGGCGGACGCGGCTTCGACCACCTTGCCCACGATGCGCTTGGCCTCGTTCGGATGCTCTTCGAACCATCGTCCGAGACGCTCGGCGACGATGCCCTCGACGACCGGCCGCACCTCCGACGACACCAGCTTGTCCTTGGTCTGCGACGAAAACTTCGGATCGGGCAGCTTCACCGAAAGAACGCAGGTCAGGCCCTCGCGCGCGTCGTCGCCGGAAAGGGACACCTTGGCCTTCTTGGCGAGGCCGCTCTCGTTGGCGTAGCCGTTGACGGTTCTCGTGAGCGCCGCCCGGAAGCCGGCGAGATGCGTTCCGCCGTCGGACTGCGGAATCGTGTTGGTGAAGCAAAGCATGGTCTCGTGGTAGCTGTCAGACCATTCGAGCGCGATGTCCGCGCTCATGCCGCTTCCTTCGCCAGCGATGACGACCGGCTTGTCGATCAAGGACGCCTTGCCGCGATCGAGATGCCGGACGAACGCCTCGATCCCGCCTTCGTACTGCATCTCGACGGTCGCGGGTTCGACGCCGCGCGCGTCGGTGATGATCAGGCGCACGCCGGAATTCAGGAAAGCCAGCTCCCGCAGCCGGTGCTCGAGCGTCGCGAAGTTGAACGCGGTCATCGTGAAGATTTCCGACGACGGCAAAAAGGTGATCGAAGTCCCGGTTCCTTCGTCCGCCGGCCCGACGACCGCGAGCGCCTCCTCGGGCTCGCCGTCGCGAAACCGCATGAGATGCTCCTGGCCGTCGCGCCGTATGCGCAGTTCCAGCCATTCGGAAAGCGCGTTGACGACGGACACGCCGACGCCGTGCAGCCCCCCCGAGACCTTGTAGGAATTCTGGTCGAACTTTCCGCCGGCATGAAGCTGCGTCATGATGACTTCGGCGGCCGAAACTCCCTCCTCCTCGTGTATCTCGACCGGTATCCCGCGTCCGTCGTCGACGATCGTCGCCGATCCGTCGCCGTTGAGCGTGACCGTCACCTCCGAACAGTAGCCCGCGAGCGCCTCGTCGATCGCGTTGTCGACGACCTCGTAAACCATGTGGTGCAGGCCCGACCCGTCGTCGGTGTCGCCGATATACATCCCGGGACGCTTGCGGACGGCTTCGAGGCCCCGCAGGACCTGAATGGAATCCGCCCCGTACTGGACCGAGGCTTCGGCGGGCGGCGTCACGTCAACCTCCGGGGCTTCGGCGGGCGGCGCCATGTCAACCTCCGGGGCCGAGAACGGCAGCGTTCTCGACCCGGAAATACTGCGCCCTCTCTCCCAGCGCCCCGAACAGCGGCAGGTCGCTGCCGGTCATCCACGCCTGGGCGCCGAGAGCGCAGATTTCGTCGAACAGATCGGCGCGGCGCTCCGCGTCGAGATGGGCGGCGATTTCGTCCAGAAGCAGGATCGGCGCCGCGCCGCGGTCGAGAGCCACCAGACGCGCGTGAGCCAGGACGATGCCGATCAGCAACGCCTTCTGCTCGCCGGTGGAACAACCCGCCGCCGGCTGGCCCTTCTGCAAATGAACGACCTCCAGGTCCGCGCGGTGCGGCCCGACCAGCGTCCGACCGGCCTGCCGGTCCACGTCGCGGGAATCGGCGAGAGCGTCCCGCAAGCGATCCTCCGCCTGCAGCGCCGAGCCGCCGTCGAGCCAGTCCTCGCCCGTCAGCGAGACGCCGGCCGCCGGAAAATGGCCGATGCCCGGCGCGCAAGCGGAAGCCAGTCGCCGGACGAAATCCCGGCGCGCCGCCGCCAGCGCGATGCCGCTTTCCGCCATCCGCCGCTCCAGCGCCGCCAGCCAGCTCGAGTCGGCCGACCGCCGGCCGGCGCGTTCCTCGCGCAACAACCCGTTGCGCTCGCGCATGGCGCGTTCATAGGCGTTCAGCCGGACGAAATGCGCCGCGTCGAACGACGCGACGAGGCGATCGAGAAACAGCCGGCGCGCGGAGGCGCCGACGGCGAACAGCCCATCCATTTCGGGAGTGAGCCAGACGATGGACAGGATCTCGCCGAGAACGGACTGGCTTCGGGCGGGCGTCCCGTCGACGCGGACGACCCGCCGGTTGCCGTCGGCTCCGGTCCCGACCCGGACCGGGTTCCCGAACGCGGCGGCGGTTCCCGAGACGGCCCAGTTCCCGCTCGCGCGGCGCCGAGTCACCTCGGCGAGGTTCGCCCGGCGCAATCCCCGTCCCGGCGCCAGAAACGAGAGCGCCTCGAGCAAATTGGTCTTGCCCGCGCCGTTCGGACCGGTAAGCACGACCGGCCGCTCGTCGGTCTCCAGGCGCAGTTCGCGGTAACAGCGAAACTCCGAAAGGGAAAGGCCGAGCAGGGCGAAACGGCTTTCCGCGGCCGGATCGGGCTGGGGCAGGGCCAAGGTCAGACGCGCATGGGCATCAGCACGTACAATGCGCCCTCGTCGCCCACTTCCCGGATAAGCGTCGGCGAATTTCCGTCGGCGAGATGGAAACTGGCGCGGTCGCCTTCGATCTGCTGCGCTATGTCGAGGAGATAGCGGGAGTTGAAGCCGATTTCGAGCTTTCCGTGCTGGTATTCGACGTCGAGTTCTTCCTGCGCGCTGCCGGACTCCGGACTGGTGGCGGAAAGCACGAGGTTTCCCGAATCGAGGGCCAGTTTCACGCCCCGGGACTTGTCGGTCGAAATCGTCGAAACGAGGTCCACCGCCATGACGAACTCGGCGCGCTCCACCTCGAGCGTCTTGTCGTTGCCGAAGGGAATGACCCGGTTGTAGTCGGGGAAAGTTCCGTCGATCAACTTGGAGGTCAGCGAGACGTCGCCGAAAGCGAAGCGGATCCTCGAATCGGACAGGGCGATCTCGATTTCGTCCTCCGCGTCCTCGATCAGCTTCCTGACCTCGTTCACCGTCTTGCGGGGCACGATCACGCCCGGAATTTCCGCCGCCCGGTCGGGCATGGGTATCTCGACCCGGGCGAGACGGTGCCCGTCGGTCGCGACGACGCGGAAAACCGGCTTCCCCTCCGCTTCGACGGCGTGGAAATAAAGTCCGTTGAGGTAATAGCGGGTCTCCTCGACGGACATGGCGAAGCGCGTCCGGTCGATCAGACGGCGAAGCGTCTGGGCGGACAGGCTGAACGCATGCGGAAAATCCCCTTCCGCCACGACCGGGAAGTCCTCGCTCGGCAGCGTCTTGAGGCTCAGCTTCGACCGGCCCGACTTGATATCGAGCTTGCCCTCCTCGCCGCCGGTGTCGATCTCCACTTGCGCCCCCTCGGCCAGCTTGCGGACGATGTCGTAAAGGGTATGGGCGGGAACCGTGGTCGCGCCCTCCTGTACGATATCCGCGCCGACTCCCTGCACGAGCGACAGGTCCATGTCCGTGGCGTTGAGGCGAAGCCTGCCTTCCTCCACCTTCAGGAGAACGTTGGACAAGACCGGTATGGTCGTGCGGCGTTCGACGAGGCTCTGGATGTGCGTCAGGGAGCTCAGAAGGGTGTTGCGCTCGATTGTAAGTTGCATGATTTCCGGCCAGCTCGGTTGGTTGCGGACCCTGCGGCGCGCGAACGAGCCGAACGGCACGGCCGCGACGTTGCCCGCAAGGCGGGAGATTATATCACAAGTGATTGAATTTTCAAGAAAAGCAGTCTCCGCCGCAACGCATGTCGCGTCACCGAAAAGCAAGCGTTATCAGCGAGTTACGAGTAAGGAGCGGAATCGCCGAATCATCCGGGTGCGCCTTGCGGCGCAGAGGGCTCGCGGAACGCGGCGCAAGCGGCCGCGCCTTCGCCGTCAATCCCCCTCCAGCATTCTTCGCAGAAAATCGACGTCCTCGGCGAAAGTTTCGTCGCCGGCGCGCAGTTCCTCGATTTTCCTCACGGCGTGAATGACCGTGGTGTGGTCGCGGCCGCCGAACTTGCGGCCGATATCCGGCAGCGAACGGGTCGTAAGCTGTTTCGAAAGGTACATGGCGACCTGCCTCGGGCGGGCGATCGCCCGGGACCGGCGCGCCGAATGCATGTCCGCAATCCTGATGTTGAAATGCGCGGCCACCCGTTTCTGGATCTCCTCGATGGTGACCCGCCGCTCGCTCGGCCGCAACAGATCGCGCAGGAGCTCCCGGCAGTTGTCGAGGGTGATGTCGCGACCGACCAGTTCCTTTTGCGCCGCGACGCGGTTCAGGGCTCCCTCGAGCTCCCGCACGCTGGCGGTGATCTCGTGGGCGAGAAATTCCAGCACCTTCCCGGACACGTCGAGCTTCGCCGCTTCCGCCTTGGCCTGGAGGATTCTGAGGCGCAGATCGTACGTCGTGGCGGCGATGTCCGCGACGAGGCCGCATCCGAACCTCGAGCGCAGCCGCTCCTCGACTCCTTCCAGAGAGGAAGGCGGCTTGCCGGCCGAGACCACGACCTGCCGCCCGTTGCTCATCAGATCGTTGAAGGTATGGAAAAATTCCTCCTGGGTGGCTTCCTTGCCTCCGATGAAATGCACGTCGTCGATCATCAGCACGTCGACCGATCGGAAGCGTTCCTTGAACGCCATGATCTCCTTCGCCTTCAGGGCGCGGACGAACTGCTCCATGAACCGTTCGGCGGAAAGGATGACGACGGAATCGCCGGGACGCTGCGTGTGGATTTGCCATGCGATGGCGTGCATCAAATGCGTCTTGCCGAGCCCGGACGCGCCATAAAGGAAAAGCGGATTGTAGTTGGCGGCAGGCGAATCCGAGACGCGGCGGGCGGCCGCGTAGGCGAACTCGTTCGGCTTGCCGACCACGAAATTCTCGAACTTGTACTTCCGGTCGAGTCTCAGGCCGGCGTCGGCGGCCTCCGGGACGCGCGGCTCGGCGACCCTCGCCTTCTCGTTGCCGGCGAGAACGAATATCTCGACCGCCGACACCGGCGCGGCGTCGTCGATCCACAGATCGTTCAACCGTTCGCCGAAGTGATTGTTGACCCAGTCCCGCATGAACCTCGTCGGCAACGACAGCCTGACCGTGCCGTTGACGCATTCCACCAGCGTCAGGGGCTTCAGCCAGTTCCTGTAGGTCGATTCCCCGACGCTCGCGCGCAGCAATCCCCGAACGCGCGCCCATCCCGCCTGAACGTCCTTATCCATCGCCGATCACCCCTGAACCCAGGGGAGGCGGCAAGCCTTCCACCCGTCCGTGACGCCCCGGCGTTTCCGCTCATCATGCGGCCCCTCGAAACCGCCGCTGACGTTGTAGCACTCCGCATGGCCGGCCCTGGTCAACGCGACCGCCGCCGCTCTGGAGCGGGCGCCCGACCGGCAGAGCAAATAAAGCGGCGCCTGCCGGTCGGGCGCCGCCGCGCTCACCTCTTCGACGAACGCCGGATTGGCGTCCATCGACGGATACGATTGCCATTCCGCGAAAACGACCTTCTTGCCAAGCTCGGACAGGTCCGGAACGCCGACGAAAGTCCACTCGGCACGGGTTCGCACGTCCACGAGAACTGCGCCCGGATCGGAGCGAAGCCTTTCCCAAGCATGAGCGGCGCTTATGTCGCCAGCGTAACCGTCCGCCCGTCGTTGCGCTCCATTTCCAAGTAAAGATGACTGTTCCATAAGTAATTCCCGTAACTCGGTTGAAGGTAAAGTGTCATATATGCCTAGACATTGCTTCATTTTTTCCCGAATGCAACGGAACATTAACAAGAAAAACTGAAGTTTGCCCGTTTTTACATGGAACACCTGCGAATTAGTTGGAAACCGGGCCGTCAATACTTGAACGCCCTGCCTTCGAAGCCTGAAGCGTAACCATACCGGCAACCCGGTACAACGGGTTTCGAGGGCCAAATGACGAAAAATTTTTAGCGGCGGATAAACTTATTTACTTGACAAGCCACTATTCGATTCGTTTTGTGGAAAACTATCGGACTCGACGAAGAGAGGCTCGGCGAGAACCCGCGGCGAAAGCGCGAACGGCCCGCCGCCGGAACCGCGCAGCGCGTCCGCAGGACAAAATCGGGTTGGGAGCGTCGCGCAGGCGTCATTCCGCCTGCGGGTCGGAAAGGCCGGCTACAGCGCCTTGATGCGCCGGGACAGCCTGGAGATTTTCCTGGCGGCCATGTTTTTCTTGACCACGCCGCGCGTCACGCCGCGCATCAGCTCGGGTTGCGCCTTTCTGAGAGCCTCGCCGGCCGCCTCGCGGTCGCCAGCCGCTATCGCCGCCTCGACCTTCTTGACGAAGGTACGGACTCGCGCCCTGCGGGCGCCGTTCACTCGAACCTTGCGGGCGTCGCGGCGCGCCCGTTTCTTCGCGGATGTCGTGTTGGCCATCGGATTCCTCTCGAACGGCGCCTGTTTAAGCGGAAAATTATCGCCCGTCAAGGCGCGAAGTCCGCCGGCCGAACGCCGGGCCGAGGTTCATGCGCCTCCTCTCGGCGACGCGGTCTACCGGCGCCTTTTGCGGAGGCGCCGCCGTCCGAAAGGTACGGACGGGACGGCTCCCGGCTTCAGACGGTCTCGAACTCGAACCCGACGATGTTGCGCTCTTCCCGGCCGAACTCGATGCCGATCAGGTGGACCGGCACGCCCGGACGCCGGTGCTTGTCCGCATAGCCGCGTTCCCGAGCCAACGCCCGCCCTTCCGGCTTCCCGTCCACGACCTTGAACTCGAACAGGTAGACGCCGCCGCCGTACAGAACCGCCAGGCGGCCGCGCGCCGTGCTCTCCTCCGCGCGGACGTCCATCCCCGCCGCCACGAAGTGCGAGTAGAGCACGCTCGCGTAGTGCGCCTCGTAACCCGCCAGGCCCGTGTTCGCGTACCACTCGTTCGGGATGCTCGCCAGCAACGCCCGGAACTGCCGCTCGAGGCCCGCAAAGTCGTTCACGCGCATCAGGCGGCGCAACTCCTGGCTCTCCGCCGCGACCGCGACGTCCGGCACCATCGTCTGCAGCAGGAGCTCGTTCAGGCTCCGCCTCACCTCCTGGTTCGGGTAGTCCAGCCGGTAGAGGAGCGCGTCGTCGTCCCGCTTCTCATCGACGATGGTCAGGTAGCCGGTCTGGAACAAAAGCGTCTCGACGGGAATGCGGTCGACGTCGAGGGCCGACAGCAGCGCGGCGTTCGCGACCGCGCCCTCCAGGGCCGGCGCCGCGACCCGGCGGCGCGCCAGAAGGTCGGCGAGGAAGGTCGGCGTGCCGGTCTGGAACCAGTGCTCCTCGAACTCTCGCGTTTCGAAGAGAAGGAGAATGTCGAACGGGTTGTAGACCCTCTCCGGCCCGCGCCAGTTGTAGCCGTTGTACCAGCGCCGGACGTTCTCCCGGTCCAGGCCCTCGAGCTCCGGGGCGAAGACGGCGTCCAACTCGTCGTCCGTGTAGCCGCAGATGGCGCCGAAACGCGGATCGAGGGTGATGTCGCGCAGGTTGTTCAGGCCCGAGAACAGGCCCGCCTGCGAGAACTTGCTCACGCCGGTAAGGAAGGCGAACCGGATATGCGCGTCGCAGTCCTTGACGACGCTGTAGAAGCCGCGCAGGAAGTCGCGATTGGCCAGCGCCAGTTCCCGGTCGCCGAGCGCGTCCAGGATCGGCTTGTCGTACTCGTCCACCAGAACGACCACGCGCCGCCCGGCCCGCCCGTGCAGTTCGGAGATCAAATGGTGAAGGCGATCGGAAGCGTCCGGATAGCCGCATCGGACGCCGGCGCGCTTTTCGGCGGCGTCGAGCTGCATCATCGCGTTCCTGTGCAGCCGGTCGGGGTCGCCGAGATTGCCGGAACCGAAGCTGATCCGCACCACCGGATGGCGCGCCGACCAGTCCCACTTGCCGTGCACGGCGAGGCCCCGGAACAACTCCTCGCTTCCCTCGAACAACTCCTGCAGCGTGTCCACCAGCAGGGTCTTGCCGAACCGGCGCGGACGCGACAGGAAATAGTACTTGCCCCTCTCGACGAGGCGGCGCACATGGTCCGTCTTGTCGACGTAGTAGCAGTCCATCCCCCGGATCTCCCGGAGGGAGGACATGCCGGTCGGAAGCATGCGTCTCGTCATTCGAAGAGGGTAGGCCGCCATGCCGGAGCCGTCAAGGAAAGCCGTTTGCGCTGTGCCATTTTTTTGTCGGCCTGCCGCCCGGCCGGCACCCCGCGAACCGCTCCGCCCGCTCGCCAGCGGCCCGCAAGGGCCTCGCGGGTGCTCAGTCTTCAGAACAAAAGGCGAGTGTTGCCGCGCCGCAAACCCGGTGCAAGCCGGGCCGTAGCCTGAACGCAGGCGGCCAGGGGCGGCACCCGGCCGGCCGTGGGGTGGAATCTGCGACAATCACGACCTCGGCGCGGAGAATTCGCAGTTTTCCGTACCCCAATCGGGGTAAAAAATTTCCGCACCCCGGAAATCTGTCCGCAATTCAAGACGTTACGAACAGCGCACGCGGCTCAAGGAGAAGGCGGAGTCCGTGTCAGTAACAGATGATATGTCCGGTCCATGTACCAAATGATCTCTTGGAACGCTTCCAGACCAAGGAGGTGGCGGCGGACGGAACAGCGACAGGAACTGAGGAAGGAGGTGTCGCACCGTGGTGTTGAGCCATGGCGAAGCGGTGGAGAGCGCTTGCCGTCGCGTTGCGCCGGCCCTGGTTTCCGCGGCGAGGACGTCGACCTTGCCGTCGAGGCTCGCGAAGCCGGCGTCGTTGTCGACTCGCGTCGCCTTTGCTGGCGGCGCCGGCCGTCGGCGTTCGCTTCCGCCCGCGGCCTCCTGGCCGCGCGTTGAGCGCGTCGAACGTGCTTGCAACCATGGTCGCCTACTGCGGGCGGGCTTCCGCGGAGCGACAGGTTCGCTCGCCCCCGCGCTTTTCCCCGCCGTACCGCTGCGAAAACTGCCGGCTGCTTGCCGCGCCAGGGGACGCGCCTGCCGCCGCCGACTTCTTGACGGCTCCGGCGCGGCGGCCTACCCTCTTCGAATGACGCAACGCATGCTTCCGATCGGCTTTTCCTCCCTCCGGGAGATCCGGGGGATGGACTGCTACTACGTCGACAAGACGGACCATGCGCGCCGCCTCGTCGAGAGGGGCAAGTACTATTTCCTGTCGCGTCCGCGCCGGTTCGGCAAGACCCTCCTGGTGGACACGCTGCAGAAGCTGTTCGAGGGAAGCGAGGAATTGTTCCGGGGCCTCGCCGTGCACGGCAAGTGGGACTGGTCGACGCGCCATCCGGTCGTGCGGATCAGCTTCGGCGGGGGCAATTTCGACTCCCCGGACCTCGTTCGGGGAAACGTGGAAGACCAGTTGGAGGAAACGGAGCGGCTGGCCGGCCTCGAACCGGGTCCCGCCGGGGCGGCGGTCCGTTTCCGGCGCCTGATAAGGACGCTGCACGAACGCACCGGGCAGCGGACGGTCGTTCTGGTCGACGAATACGACAAGCCGATTCTGGATGCGCTCGGCAACCGGGAACTGGCGCTGGCCAATCGCGACTTCCTGCGCGGCTTCTACGCGATGATCAAGGAGTGCGACGAGCAGCTTCGTTTCGTTTTCCTGACGGGGGTGAGCAAGTTATCGGGTCTGTTCTCGGGCCTGAACAACCTGAACGACATCACGCTGGACGAGCGCTACGGCGCCATCTGCGGCTGCACGGACGCGGAACTGGACGCGGTCTTCGCCCCGGAACTCGAGGGCCTGGACCGGGACGAGATCCGCCGCTGGTACAACGGCTACAACTGGCTCGGACCGGAGAGGGTCTACAACCCGTTCGGCCTCCTGCTGCTGTTCGACAAACGCAAGTTCGGCAACTACTGGTTCCATAGCGGCACGCCGACCTTCCTGATCGAGACGCTGACGCGCCGCGACCTGCCCACTCCCGACCTGGACGGCATGGCCGGCAGCGAGAGCCTGCTCTCTGCCTTCGACGTGGACAATATCTCGGTCGAGGCGCTTCTGTTCCAGACCGGCTACCTGACCATCGCCGGCGAGGAGGACGGGCGCTACCGGCTGGACTACCCGAACCTCGAGGTGCGCCAGAGCCTGGGCGAGGCCCTGCTGGGAGAACTGCTCCCGGTCGAGGCCCGCAAGGAGACGGCGCGCCTGCGGCTGGGCGAACTGCTGGAAGCGAGCGACTTCGGGCGCATCGAGACCCTGTTCCGCGGCGTCTTCGCCGCCATTCCGCACCAGTGGTACGCGAGCAGCCCGGTCGCGAAGTACGAGGCCCACTACGCAAGCGTCATCCACAGCTGCTTCCTGATGGAGGGCGTCGAGCCGGTCGCCGAGGACAGCGGCAGCCGGGGGCGCGCCGACATGGCGATCCGCGCCGGCGGGCGCGTCTACCTGTTCGAGTTCAAGGTGGTGGAGCGCGGGCGGGAGGGGACCGCGCTCGCGCAGTTGCGGGAGAAGGGCTACGCGGACAAGTACCGCCGTCTCGGGCGTTCGGTCCACCTGATCGGGGTGGAGTTCAGTCGCGAAGAGCGCAACGTCGTCGGCTTCGACTGCGAGGCCGCCTGAGCGGCTTCCCGTCACGGCCGCCTCCGCGAAAGAACGCCGCCGCGGGTCCGGCCTGCGGCGGTAGCCGGTTCGTCGCATGGCTTGACGAGCCGCCCGGCCGAGGAAGCCGCGTCCGGCGGCGTCTCCCTGCAGGCGCTCGCGCGCCGGGAAGCGAGGCTTGAGAGGGCGAGAAAATTCATTTCGGCGGGGAAGATTCCTGCGGCTGCCTCTCGCCTGTCGGCAGCCCCGGAACGCCGCCGCGGGAACTGTCGCGGCCGTCGGAGCGCGTCTTCGGTCGGCCGCCGACATGAGAGAACACGCTCAGGAAGGGTGACGTGACGTCCTGTCCCCGCTTCCCGGGCGATGTCTTCGTCGTGCCGCTTGCGGGGGCTGTGCAGCGGAGACGCCCGGCGCTGCCTGTACGGCGTCGCGCCGGTCATGCCGGGCAAGAGCGCCTTCGTCCGTCTCGCCGCAGCGCCTTCAAGACGCAACGCACCACTCGACCCGCTGTGCGGCCTATCCTACGCTATTTTTTGTGCGTCGCGCTGATCCCAACCGGTGAACCGGACATGCCTGCGGCTTGGCTACGGCGGTCTGCCGTTTGTTGTTGCGTAACTAACCCCGATGGCCGCACAAAACCGTTCCGCGAGATTTTTTCGCGGCGGCGCTTGCCGTTCGAGAGGAGCGTGACGCTGAGGGCTGCCCCGTATAGCCCTGTCTCCGCGCCGCGACGCCCGAACGCGGAACGGTTATGTCGGCGCAACGGCGCGAGGCCGAGAGAACCATATCCAGAGTTACATGCTACGGGGTGAGCAGGCCATGAGCGTTTGTTGCGTAATTAGCCACGAACTGCAGGCTACACAGAACCCCTCTTCCGAAGCGCGGCGCAGGGGTCGGCACTCTCCATCGCGAGGGCGGTTTGGCCAGCGAAGACAGGGGGGCGGCCTTCGGCCTCTCGCTTCTCCCGGAGAGGGCATGGCGGCGAGTAGTCCCTCAAGTCGCGTCCCGGCGCCGACGGCCGGCGGCCCGGGAGAGCGAAACGCTGTCGGCAGCTCGTCCAGCTCTGCGTTCGGACGTTCCGGTCGGCGTTCTCCGCAGCGAACGGAAGGAATCGTCGCGTTTGGCGGGGCGACGGTCTCGCCGCGCCGTTCCCTGCCGCAAACGGACGCCGCAACGCGGACCCCTGGTTCGACGATCGCGACAACCGGAAGCAGGGAATCGAGCGGGCCGCAGCGCGGCGAAAGCGGCATTCCGGACGCCGTTCTCGCGCCGAAACCCGCTCCGGGTCTTCCGCCTTGACGGCGGCCGCCTGCCCTATTTCTGACGCGCCGCGCAGTAAAAGGTGGACCGGCCCGCCTGGACCGTCCGCCTGATCGCGCTCCCGCAGTCGCACCCGGGACAAGGCTGCCCCTCGCGTCCGTACACCTTGAAGCTGTGCTGGAAATACCCGACCTCGCCGGTCGGAGCGACATGATCGCGCAGGGACGAGCCGCCGGCCTCGATCGCCTCGACAAGCACCCGCCGGACGGCTTCCGCCAGTCTCGCCGCCCGCGCGCCCTGCACCGTCGCCGCCCTGCGCCGCGGAGACAGGCCGGCGACGTACAGCGCTTCGCAAGCGTAGATGTTGCCGATGCCGGCGACCACCTTCTGATCGAGCAGGGCCGACTTCACCGGCGCGTCGCGGCGCTTCAGGCGGTCGGCGAGAACCGGCCCCGTAAACGCTTCGGCGACGGGTTCCGGCCCCAGATGCCGGATCAGCGGATGGCATGGCAACCGCTCCCTGTCGGTCAGCACCATGAGGCCGAAGCGGCGCGGATCCGAAAATCGGACGACCGTGCCGTTGCCGACCTCGAACACGATGTGCTCGTGCGCCGCGTGCCGGGCGGGCGGCGCGGGCCCGCCGGGGGAATCGACGACGATCCGTCCCGACATTCCGAGATGGGCGAGCAGCACGGTATCGTCGTCGAACTCGCCGACGAGATACTTCGCCCTCCGTCCCAGACGGATCAGCGTGCGTCCCTGCAAGCGGTCGGCGAAATCCGCCGGCACCGGCCGCCGGAGATCCGCGCGGCGCACGAGGACGCGCTCGATGCGCCGCCCTTCCATGACCGCCGCCAGTCCGCGGCGAACCGTTTCGACTTCGGGCAATTCCGGCATGCCGAGACGGTAGCAACAAACCGGCGCCCGCGCTATCTTTCCGGCATGGATGCGGAAGACTACCGGTTCGGATTCCGGCGCGTCGGCGGGTCCGAGCACTCGAACCTCGTCCGGGGCGTCTTCGACAGCGTCGCCCGGCGCTACGACCTGATGAACGATCTCATGTCGGGCGGCCTTCACCGCCTCTGGAAATCTGCGCTGCTCGACCGAGCGGGCGCGCGCGGACGGCTCGTCGACGTCGCGGGAGGCACGGGCGACGTCGCGGCAGGCTTCATCGAACGCGGCGGCATCGACGCCACCATTTGCGACATCAGCGAACGCATGCTGCAAGCCGGCCTCGACCGGGCGCTCGACCGCGGGATAACGGAAGGACCGGCGCGGGTCTGCGGCGACGCCTCCGACCTGCCGTTCGGCGACGGGTGCGCCGATATCTGCACGATCGCGTTCGGTCTGCGCAACGTGACCCGGCGGCGGGCGGCGCTGGCGGAAATGCGGCGCGTTCTCGCGTTCGGCGGACACTTTCTCTGCCTCGAATTCAGCCCGGCCGTGCTGCCGGCCCTCAAGCCGCTCTACGACGCCTACTCCTTCCGAGCGCTCCCGTGGCTGGGCGCCCGCGTCGCGGGCGACGCCGACGCCTACCGCTATCTCGCCGAAAGCATCCGCCGCTTCCCGGATCCCGACGCGCTGACGGCGGAACTGCGGGCGGCAGGCTTCGGCAACGTCACCCAGACTTCGTTGACCGGCGGCATCGTCTGGATTCACTCCGGCTGGCGCGTCTGAGGCATGATCCGGGCGGCGTTCCGACGGCCAAGCCCCTCCGCGCCGCCGGGCGGGGTCGCAACCTCCGGCGGCGAAGCGTGTCCGGCGGGCTGAGACAGTTTCGGCGCGCCATCGTCATCGCGCGCGCGCTGGCGCGGCACGACGCGCTCTTTCCGCTCGAACGCCTCGGCGCGCCCCGGCCGTTGCTGCGCTGCGCGGCGGCGTTCTTGCTGGTTCGCCGCTCGGGAACGGCTTCCCGCCCCGGAGAGCGGCTGAAGGCGGCGCTGACCGAACTCGGGCCGGCCTTCGTCAAGATCGGCCAGGCGTTGTCGGTTCGGCCCGACCTGATCGGAAACGAGATCGCGGACGACCTCTCCTCGCTGCAGGACCGCATGCCCGCGTTCGACGGCGCGGAGGCGCGGTCCGCCGTGGAGGCGGAGCTTGGCGAAAGGCTGTCCGAACGATTCTCGTCCTTCGACGACGAGGCGGTCGCTGCGGCTTCGATCGCTCAGGTTCACCGGGCCGTGACGACGGAGGGCGTCGAGGTCGCGGTCAAGGTGCTCCGGCCGGGCGTAGAGGCCGCCTTCGCGCGCGACCTGGAACTCGCTCGCTGGGCCGCCGGGACGACGGAGAAATTCTTTCCGGGCCTCCGCAGGCTGCGGCCGCTGGACGTGGCGGACACGATCGTCCGGACGGTGGAAATCGAAATGGATCTCCGGCTGGAAGCCGCCGCCGCCGACGAATTGCGCGAGAACCTGGCGGACGAACCCGGCTTCAGCGTGCCGGAAGTCGACTGGTCGCGCAGCGGACGCCGCGTGCTTACGACGCGCTGGGTCGAGGCGGCGCCGATCCACGACCTGCCGACGACGCCCGGCGCGCCCGATCCCCGCGCGGTCGTCGCCAACTTCTCCAGGGTGTTCTTCCTGCAGGTATTCCGGGACGGATTCTTTCATGCCGACCTCCATCCGGGAAACCTGTTCGTCGATCCGGACGGCGTGGTCCATGCGGTCGACTTCGGAATCATGGGCCGCCTCGACCGCCCGACTCGCCGTTATCTCGCGGAAATGCTGTACGGCTTCCTGACGAGAGACTACGCGCACGTGGCGAACGTCCATATTCGCGCCGGATACGTTCCCGCGCACCATTCCGCCGAAGAGTTCGCGCAGGCGGCGCGCGCCATCGCGGAGCCCGTTCTCGGCCTGCCGCTGAACCGCATTTCGCTCGCGCGGCTGCTTGCCCAACTGTTCGCCGTGACGGAGCGATTCGACATGCCGACGCAACCGCAACTGCTTCTGCTGCAGAAGACCATGCTCGTCGCCGAGGGCGTCGGCCGCGAACTCTGTCCCGACGCGAACATGTGGGAACTGGCGCGGCCGCTGATCGAGGACTGGATGAGCCGCAACGCGGGACCGGAAGCGCGGGTCCGCGAAACCGCCGGCGCCTTTCTGGACCGGCTGGAACGGCTGCCGCGCCTGATGGACGAACTCGAAAAAAAAGCCGGGACGGCTCCCGCCGCGCCGCGGCGCAAGCCCGCATGGCCGCTGTGGGTCGCGGCGGCGGCGGCCGTCGCGTTCGCCGGACTGACCGCGCTCTGAACGCGCGGACCCGAGCGCGGCGCCGGTCCGAATGCGCGACCGCATGAGCCGGCCGCTCCGAGCCTTGAATCCGGCGCCGGTCGTTGGCAGGATCCAGACGTTCGCGGGAAAGGAACAGTCATGACGGATGCGATCGAACCTCTCGTTTACAACGCCTGGTACGTCGCGGCATGGTCTCACGAGGTGGGAACGGAGCCGCTCGCCCGCAGGATCATGGACCGGGACGTCGTTCTTTTCCGCGACGCTTCGGGCCAGGTCGGCGCACTGGAGGACAGGTGCTGCCATCGCGGAGCGCCCCTGAGGCTCGGAAGCGTGATCGAAACCGGCCTTCAATGCGGCTATCACGGGATGGTCTTCGACCGCGAGGGCGCCTGCGCCGGGAATCCCGGCGAAGAGGAGGACCGCGCGCTCTATCGGGTTCGCGCCTATCCGGTCGTCGAGCGCCAGCGTTTCGTGTGGATCTGGACGGGCGATCCCGCCCTCGCCGACCGGGATGCGGTCATCGACTATCCGTTTCACGATCTGGACGAGGAATGGCCGTTTCAGTACGGCCGCTACCGTTTCGAAGCGAACTACATGTTCGTGATGGACAACCTGATGGACCTGACGCATCTCGGCTACGTCCACGGCTCCACCATCGGCGGATTTCCCCAGTCCCACGTCGACGCGACGCTCGACACCACGCCGACCGACAACGGCGTGAAGTACCTCAGATGGATGCTGGCCTCCCCGCCGCCGCCTTCCTTCGTCGAGGTCGCCGGATTCGAAGGCAAGGTGGACCGCTGGTCCGAGTTCGAGTACGTGGCGCCGAGTTCCGTGCTTCAATGGGGCGGCGCGCTCGAAACCGGGCGCGGCGCCACGGAGAACCGCCTCCAGGACGGCGGCGTCTCGCTGCGGCTGTTTCATCACGCGACCCCGGAAACCCGGACCAGTTGCCACTATTTCTGGTCGGTCGCGAACCGGCGCTGCCGCGACGACACGCCCGCCGGAGAGCGGTTCTACGCCGACATCGCCCACGCCTTCACCGAAGACAAGGCCATGATCGAGGCGCAGCAGGCGGCGGTGTCGCAGGAACCGGGCCGCCGGCTGGAATTCCGGCGGCACGACGAGGCGGTCGCTCTGGCGCGCCGCGCCCTGCGCCGGATGCGCGCCGGGGAGAAACGAATTGCGGCGGAATAGCGCCGGAGCCGCCCGCGACGGAAAAGCGGAAACGTCGTCGTGACGCGGCCGCCCGGAAGATCTCGTCCGGTCCGCCTCGCCGCCGTCCGCGCCGCTCGGCCCGGCCGGAAGGCGGCGCGGCTGACGGGCCGGGAAAACGGAGCGCGGGCTTCGCGCCGCCGTCCCGCGCGATTTTCTCGAAATCCGGCGGACAATCGCCGCCGCGAACCGCTCCGGCGCTGACGCATGCTGCACGGCAAACGCATTCTCCTGATCGTCTCCGGCGGCATCGCCGCGTACAGGAGTCTCGAGCTGATACGCCGCCTGCGCGAATGCGGCGCCTCCGTGCGCTGCGTGCTCACCGAGGCCGCAACCCGGTTCGTGACTCCGTTGTCGGCGTCCGCCCTCAGCGAGGAAAAGGTCTATTGCGACCTCTTTTCCCTCACCGACGAAGCCGAAATGGGCCATATCCGGCTGTCGCGCGAAGCGGACGTCCTTGTCGTAGCGCCGGCGACGGCGAACGCGCTCGCGAAGATGGCGGGCGGCATCGCCGACGACCTCGCGACGACCGTGCTGCTCGCCACAGACAAGGACGTGATCGCCGCGCCGGCGATGAACGTCCGGATGTGGGAGCACCCGGCAACCCGCGCCAACGTCGCGCTTCTGCAGTCCCGCGGCGTCATGTTCGCCGGACCGGAGGAAGGACCGATGGCCTGCGGCGAGCGCGGCATGGGCCGCATGGCCGAACCCGGGGAAATCGTCGCGAAAATCGAACGGTATTTCGCTGCGCCGCTGTCGGGCCGCCGCGCGATCGTCACGAGCGGCCCGACCCACGAGGCGATCGATCCGGTTCGCTACATCGGCAACCGCTCGTCCGGCAAGCAGGGGCACGCGATCGCGGCGGCGCTCTCCGGCATGGGCGCGGAGACGGTGCTCGTCGCGGGACCCTCGCCGGAACCCCCGCCCGCCGGCGTCGACGTGATTCGCGTCGAAACCGCGCGTCAGATGCTGGACGCCTGCGTCGCGGCGCTTCCCGCGGACATCGCCGTCTGCGCCGCCGCGGTCTCCGACTGGCGCCCGACCGACTCCGGCGTCGAGAAGATCAAGAAGGAACCGGGCGGAAAGCCGCCCCGGCTGGAACTGACGGAAAATCCCGACATCCTCGCCGCCCTCTCCGGCGCCGGCGATCGAAGGCCGGAGCTGGTGATCGGATTTGCGGCGGAAACGAACGACGTCGTCGAACACGCCGCCGACAAGCTCTCGCGCAAGCGATGCGACTGGATCCTGGCCAACGACGTTTCGCCCGGCGCCGGAACGTTCGGCGGCGATTCGAACAGGATTCATCTCGTGTCGGCGCAGGGCGTCGAACACTGGCCGCGAATGAGCAAGACCGAGGTGGCCGCCCGCCTGGCGGAACGGATTTCGCGCCGCCTGGAAGCGGCAGGTTGAACGGCGTGCGAATCGCCGTCGTCCGGTTGCCGCACGGCCTGGATATGCCTTTGCCGGAATATCGAACCGCGCTCGCCGCGGGCATGGATCTCTCCGCCGCGGTCGAAGAACCCGTCATCCTTTCGCCGGGCGAATGCGCCGTGTTGCCGACCGGCCTCGCTTTCGCCCTGCCCGACGGCTACGAGGCGCAGGTGCGGCCGCGATCCGGGCTCGCCGCCCGGCACGGCGTGACCGTCCTCAACGCGCCGGGCACCGTGGACGCCGACTACAGGGGGGAAGTGAAGGTCCCCCTGATCAACCTTGGAAAGGCCGCGTTCGAAGTCGAACGCGGAATGCGCATCGCGCAGATGGTGATCGCGCCGGTCGCGCGCGCCACCCTCGCGGAAGTCGACGAGTTGCCGGAGACCGCGCGCGGCGCCGGCGGGTTCGGCTCGACCGGGATCTGACGGCGGGAAGCCGGCCGGGCCGGCCCTGCGTTAGGGGTGCCAGGATGGAGTTTTCCGAAGACCAGCTGCATCGATACGCGCGGCATATCGTTCTTCCGGAGGTGGGCGGCGCGGGTCAGGCAAGGCTTCTGCGGGCGCGCGTTCTGGTCGTCGGCGCCGGCGGGCTGGGAGCGCCGCTGCTGCTCTACCTCGCCGCCGCGGGAGTCGGCACGATCGGGGTGGTGGACGACGACGAGATCGACCTTTCGAATCTGCAGCGGCAAGTGATCCACACGACGGATCGCGTCGGCCGGCCGAAGGTGGAAAGCGCGCGCGAATCCGTGCGCGGCGTGAACCCCGAAATCGATCTCGTCGCGCACCGGGAACGCCTGACCGCGGCCAATGCCGCCGCCCTCGTTCGCGACTACGACGTCGTCGCGGACGGCAGCGACAACTTCGAGACGAGATTTCTCGTCAACGACGCCTGCCACCTTGCCGGAAGAACATTGGTGTCGGCGGCCGTGCTGCGCTTCGAGGGACAGGTGGCGACCTTCAGGTCGGGGCGCGGAAAAGGCGAACCGTGCTATCGCTGCCTCTATCGCGAGGCGCCGCGGGAAGGACTGGTGCCGAGCTGCGCGGAGGGCGGAGTTCTGGGCGCCGTCGCGGGCGCCGCGGGAACGCTGCAGGCGGTGGAGGTGCTCAAGGAAATCATGGATATCGGCGACAGCCTGGCCGGATCGCTGCTCGTCTACGACGCCCTCGCGACCTCGATCCGCAAGATGAGGCTGCCGCGCGACCCGGCGTGCCCGCTCTGCGGCGACGCGCCGTCGATCACCGACCTTTCGGCGCATGCGCCATGACCGAGACGACGTCTCCCGATAAACTGTCCCTGATCATCCAGTCTGGAGATCACGGACGCGTGCATTACGCCCTCGCGCTCGCCAGCGCGGCTCTTGCGATCGGCAAGCCGGTAACGCTGTTCTTCACGATGGAGGGGACGAAGGCCCTGACTCCGGGGTGGGCCGACCGAGATCGGGAAGCCGAGCTCGCGGCGGCCAAACTGGCGACGTTCGAGGAGCTTCTGAGCGCCTGCGTCGAGCTCGACGGCAGATTCATGGTCTGCGAGATGGGCCTGCGGGCAGCCGGGCTAGCGCCCGGCATGCTGCGCGACGACGTGCCGATCGCGGAGGGCAGCGCCGTCAGCTTCCTCGCGGACGCCTCCCGGAACGGGGCGATGCTCTACGTTTGATCGACCGGGGGCGGCGGGTCGTTCGTTCGGCGCAGCGCGCCGCCGCTCCCGGAACGAAAGGATCCGCGAACGCGGCACGTCGCGGGCCTCGCGGACCGATTCCGTCAAGCGGAACGCCGACGCGGTCAAACCTCGTAAACGCGATCCGGCGGACTGTGCCTGTCCACGAAGCTCTTGATGTTGACGATGACCTTCTCGCCCATGGCGACGCGTCCTTCATGCGTCGCCGACCCCAGATGCGGCGCCAGCACCACGTTGTCGAGCGTCAGCAGCCGGGCTTCGATCTCGGGCTCGCGCTCGTAGACGTCCAGCCCGGCTCCCGCGAGCCGGCTTTCTCCGAGCAGCCGCGCCAGCGCCCCCTCGTCGACGATCTCCCCGCGCGCGGTATTGACGACGAAGGCGTGAGGCTTCAGCAAATTCAGGCGCTGTTCGTTCAGCAGCCGGTGCGTTTCCTTCGTATGCGGACAGTTTATCGAGATGAAGTCCATGTGCGACAGCATCTGGTCGAGGCTTTCCCAGTAGTTCGCCTCGAGTTCCCTTTCGATGTCGGCATGCAGACGCCGCCGGTTGTGGTAATGCACGGTCATGCCGAACCCCCGGACCCGCCGGGCGACCGCCTGGCCGATTCGGCCCATCCCGATGATCCCCAGCCGCTTGCCGGAAATCCGGTGCCCGATCATGAAGGTCGGAGACCATCCCGCCCATCGGGCGGACCGCACGAGCCGATCCCCTTCCACAAGCCGGCGCGGCGCGGCCAGAAGAAGGGCCACCGTCATGTCCGCGGTATCGTCCGTGAGCACCCCCGGCGTATTGGTGACGACGATCCTGCGCGCGGCGGCGGCGTCCAGATCGATGTGATTCACGCCGACGCCGAAATTGGCGATCAACTTCACGGTGCCGGACAGCCGGGACACGAGATCGGCGTCGAGTCGGTCGGTCACGGTCGGAACGAGAACGTCGGCTTCCTCGGCGGCGGCGGCGATCTCGTCGGCGGTCATGGGCCTGTCGTCCGCGTTGAGGCGAGCGTCGAACAGCTCCATCATCCGGGTTTCGATATCCCGGGGCAGAGCGCGCGTGACGACGACGACGGGCCTGTTGCGCATGTGATGCCTCCTTGCCACAAACCGGCGCGCGGCGCGGTCGGGACCGTAGAGACCGCACGTTAGACGATGTATAATGACATCATGCGGGCGTTTATGACAAAGGCTGCCGGTTGCTTGCTTCTACTGGCCGCAACCCAGCCGCTCTTGGCCGAAACGGGGCTTCCCTTGCCGCGTTTCGCTTCGCTCAAGGCGGAAAAGGTCTATCTGCGAACGGGACCGGGGCAACGCTATCCCGTCGATTGGATATTCCTGCGCCGCGGATTGCCGGTGGAGATCGTTTCGGAATTCGAACACTGGCGCCGGATACGGGACTGGCGGGGCACGGAGGGCTGGATTCACCGCGCCATGCTGTCGGGTCAGCGCACGGTCATCGTGAAGCGCGGCCTGCCGATTCTGCGAAGCGACCCCGATCCGTCGGCGCTCGCGATCGCCCGCGTCGAGGAAAGCGTTATCGGGCGCGTTCTCAAATGCCCCGACGAGTGGTGCCGACTGGAGATCGCCGAACGCCGCGGCTGGATTCGCCGCGTCCATGTCTGGGGTATCCGGGCGGAAGAAGTCCTGAACTGAGCCGGGCCGGCCTCAGGCGTCGAAATCGCCGGCCAGCGCCCTGCGGACCTCGTCCGGCATGACCGCTCGGTGACCGTAGTTCGGGTGATCTATCGCAACCACGATCTCTCCGACGCCGTCCCGCAAACGCCGTACGTCCCGGTCGGAGAAAGGAAAACGCAGGAACTGAACGGACGAGGCTTTCCCTGAAGCGTCCGTGCGGTCGCCCTCGGCCGCGCCGGCGATATCGACGCCGTCCACGATCATCGACATCGCTTCCTCGACGCCGCCCAGCTGCGCCAGCAAGCGCGCCCTCCGCGCCGCGTCGCCGATCTCGAACATGACCGTGGCGACCAATTCGCGCCCGTCGGGAATCAGCGGATTGTACGCCGCGAGTTCGTCCCCGATCTGGCTCTCTCCGCCTTTTTCGATGTAGAGCATTTCGTGAACCTGATACAGCATCGTATCGTAGTTCTCGAAATAGAACGTGGCGTACGGACCGACCTCCATACGCCTGTTCCGCTTCAGCTCCATCGCCGTCCGGCGCCGCGCCTTCCGCTCCGCCTCGTACCGCTCCATCGGCAGAATGTCGGCGCGCGTAATTTCCCTCGGCATCGGCTCAACTCCGATAGGCTCGGGCGAGCAGCCGGACAGGGTGCGGAACGTGCTCCGCCGCCGGCTTTCCGATGCGTTCCATGCCCTGATGCAGATGCGCGCCCGCCAGAGGGCATTCGGACACGACGTACCGCGCGCCGGTTTCGAGGGCGCGCCGCGCGGCCGGCTTGCCGACCTTCGCCGCCGTCGCGTGATTGTCCTTCTTCATTCCCCAAAGCCCGCCGTGGCCGGAACACCGCTCGACGACCTCGATCTCGATATCCGGGATCAGGTTCAGCAGATCGACCGCCTTGCGACCCATGTTCTGGGCGCGGGCGTGACAGGACAGATGAACCGTCACGGCGCCGTCCAGCGGCTTCAGCCCCTCCGCCAGTCCGGGGTCCCGCGCAAGGTCGACGATATACTCGCTGACGTCGCGGCAGGCTTCCGAGAGCCGGCGAACGTCCTCGTTCTCCGGCAGCAGAAGGGGCCATTCGGATTTGAGCATCAGCGCGCAACTAGGGGTCAGGGCGACGACTTCGTAACCCTCCTCGATCCATGGACGGAATTCGCCTGCGACCCGCTCGGCGTTTCGAACGACGCCTTCGATGTCGCCCTGTTCCAGCTTGGGCATGGCGCAACAGGAAGGATGCAGGACCTTCGTCTCGACGCCGTTTCTGGCCAGCACCTCCAGCGCGTCTTCGCCAAGAGCGGGATCGTTGTAATTGACGAAACAGGTCGCGTAGACGACGGCCTTGCGCCCGCCGGCCGGCGCGGCGCGGCCGGGCGAGCGGGCCGTCAGGGTTCGGCCGTGATATTTCGGGATCGCGGCTTCGACGTGAATGCCGGCGACCGCCTGCAGCGCGGGACGGGTGAGCGAATTTCCCTTGCGCGTCGCCCAGTTCGCGAGCGGCGCAACCGGTCCGGCAAGCTTGGCGTTCCGGTCGGTCTTCGCCAGTTGCCTGTCAACGAACCCGACCTCGCCCGAGGCGAATTCGACCGCCCGGTAGCGCAGCATCAGGTGCGGCAGGTCCAGATTGAACTCATGCGGCGGAACGTAGGGACATTTCGTCATGAAGCACATGTCGCAGAGCGTGCAGGCATCGACCACCTGCTTGAAGTCCGCGGAATCGACGGTATCGAGCTCCATGCTCTCGGCCTCGTCGACGAGGTCGAACAGGCGCGGGAACGAATCGCACAGATTGTGGCAGCGCCGACAGCCGTGACAGACGTCGAACTGCCGTCGCATTTCCGCGTCGAGTTTCTCCGGATCGTAGAATTCGGGATCCCGCCAGGGAACGGGGTGACGCTCGGGGGCGCCCAGGCCGCCTTCGGACATTTGCGCTTCTCGGTTCGGGGTTGGGGTCGGAACGGCCGCCGCTTCGTCCGGCCGCCGTCCCGTCTTCGGGTCAGGCGAGTTCGCCGAGAGCCTTCTGGAACCGGCCCGCGTGGGAGCGTTCGGCCTTGGCCAGCGTCTCGAACCAGTCCGCGACCTCTTCGAAACCTTCTTCCCGGGCGTCGCGCGCCATGCCCGGATACATGTCGGTGTATTCGTGCGTTTCGCCGGCGACGGCGGCCTTCAGGTTGTTCGAAGTCGTGCCGATCGGTTCGCCCGTCGCGGGATCGCCGACTTCCTCGAGGTACTCGAGATGGCCGTGCGCGTGCCCGGTTTCGCCTTCGGCGGTCGACCGGAAGACCGCGGCCACGTCGTTGTAGCCCTCGATGTCGGCCTTCTGCGCGAAGTAGAGATAGCGACGATTCGCCTGGGATTCCCCGGCGAAAGCGTCTTTCAGGTTTTGCTCGGTCTTGGTTCCGGCAAGTGACGGCATGTCGTTCTCCTCGTTCGGGTTGCGCCATTCGACGGCGACTGAACGACAATATAGTCACGAACGGCGACGCCGTCAATAGATTAGAAGGGTTCTAAATCAGTTTTCATTCACCCGGATCACGATATCCACCCGGCGGACGAGCTTGCCCGAGGGAACCGGCGGCATCGAACTCAGCTCGACCCCGCCGTCCGGGATGTCTTCCAGTCGCCCGGAATCCTCGTGAAAAAAGTGATGATGTTCGGCGACGTTGGTGTCGAAATACGTGCGGCCCGCCTCCACCACGACCTGTCGCAGCAGGCCCGCCTCGGTGAACTGCCTGAGAACGTTGTAGACGGTCGCCAACGAAACGCCGATTCCGGCGCCCGTGACCTCCGCGTGCAGTTCTTCCGCCGTGACGTGACGGTTTCCGCCCGCGAACAGGAGATTCGCAAGCGCCCGCCGCTGCCGCGTCTGACGCAGTCCCGCGTCCCTGAGCCTCGCGGCGGCAGGATCGGGCTTTCCGTTGCCGAGCGCGTTCATGATTGGAGCCTAGACCGTCACGGCAGGATTGTAAAGACCGCCGGGCCGTCGAGACAGGCCTGTCCCACACTGCGTCCCCTGGCGCGGCAAGCAGCCGGCAGTTTCCGCGGCGGCACGGGCGGCGGGCGGGGAAAAGCGCGGGGGCGAGCGAACCTGTCGCTCCGCGGAAATCCTGCCCCGTTGAGGCGAGCGCGTTCGACACGTTCAACGCGCGGCCTGGAGGCCGCCGACGGAAGGCGACGCCGCCAAAGGCGATGCGCGTCGACAACGGCGCCGGCTTCGCGAGCCTCGACGGCAAGGTCGGCCCCCTCGCCGCGGAAACCAGGGCCGACGCAACTCGACGGCAAGCGCCCTCGCCAGGGAAAGCCGCGCGCCGACGATCGTCGCGGCAGGCCTCGCCGCTTTCCTTCTGCCAACGTTCATCGCGGGTCAGGTGACGGCAGGCGTTGGCCTCCGTTTTTGAACTCGCCCGCCTGACCTCTCCGCAACATGCAAACGGTCGGTCAGCCACCGCGCGCGTTGCGCTTCAAACTTGAAGAGGCACCTTGCTTCCCGGCCCCGGCATCGTCGAACAGGTGTCATTCCCGGCCCGCGAAGCCTGCAGGGAGACGCCGCCGACCCCGAGGCGGCCTCCTCGGCCGGGCGGCCCGTCAAGCCGCGCGACGAACCGGCGGAACCGGCCGCCGCAGGCCGAACCGCGGGCGGCGTTCTTTCGCGGAGGCGGCCGTGACGGGAAGCCGTTCAGGCGGTCTCGCAATCGAACCCGACGACGTTGCGCTCTTCGCGACTGAACTCCACCCCGATCAGGTGGACCGAACGTCCGAGACGGCGGTACTTGTCCGCGTAGCCCTTCTCCCGCAGCTGCGCGAGCGCGGTCCCCTCCCGCCCGCGCTCCACCACCTTGAACTCGAACAGGTAGACGCGCCCGCCGGCGCGGATCGCCATGTCGGCGCGCCCCCGGCTGCCGCTGTCCTCGGCCACCGGCTCGAGGCCCTCCATCAGGAAGCAGCTGTGGATGACGCTCGCGTAGTGGGCCTCGTATTTCGCGACCGGGCTGTTCATGTACCACTGGTGCGGAATGGCGGCGAAGACGCCGCGGAACAGGGTCCCGATGCGCTCGAAGTCGTTCGCTTCCAACAATTCGCCCAGCCGCAGGTTCTCCGTTTCCTCGCGGGCCTCGTTCGGGAGCAATTCTCCCAGCAGGGCTTCGCCCAGGCTTTGACGCACCTCGAGGTTCGGGTAGTCCAGCCTGTAACGTCTCCCGCCGTCCTCCTCGCCGGCGATGGTGAGGTAGCCGGTCTGGAACAGCAGCGCCTCGACCGAGATCCTGTCCACGTCGAAGGTCGAGAGCAGGTTCTCGCTGCCGATCATGCCGTCCAGGCGGGGAGTTGGCAGGTTGCGGCGCGTCAGCGTCTCGACCAGGAAGGTCGGCGTGCCGCTCAGGAACCAGTGGTTGCCGAACTCGCGCGTTTCGAAGAGAAGGAGGATGTCGAACGGGTTGTAGAGCTTGTCCGCGCCGCGCCAGTTGTAGCCGTTGTACCAGCGGCGGATCTCGTCCCGGTCCAGGCCCTCGAGTTCCGGGGCGAAGACCGCGTCCAGCTCCGCGTCCGTGTAGCCGCAGATGGCGCCGAACCGCGGATCGAGGGTGATGTCGCGCAGGTTGTTCAGGCCCGAGAACAGGCCCGCCTGCGAAAATTTGCTCACCCCCGTCAGGAAAACGAAACGGAGCTGCTCGTCGCAGGCCTTGAGCACCCCGTACAGGCTGCGCAGGAAGTCGCGGTTGGCCAGCGCCAGTTCCCGGTCGCCGAGCGCGTCCAGGATCGGCTTGTCGTATTCGTCCACCAGAACGACCGCCCGCTGCCCGGTGCGCTCGTGCAGCGTCCTTATCAGGCGCCGGAAACGGATCGCCGCCCCGGCGGGGCCCGGTTCGAGGCCGGCCTGCATCTCCGTCTCTTCCAGCTGCGCTTCCACGGTCTCCCGAACCCCGTCCGGGTCGCCGAAATCGCCCCCGGCGAAATCCAGCCGCACGACCGGATTGCGCGCCGACCAGTCCCATCCGCCGTGCACGGCGAGGCCCCGGAACAGCTCCTCGCTTCCCTCGAACAGCTTCTGGAGCGTGTCCACCAGGAGGCTCTTGCCGAACCGGCGCGGACGCGACAGGAAATAGTACTTGCCCCTTTCGACGAGGCGGCGCACATGGTCCGTCTTGTCGACGTAGTAGCAGTCCATCCCCCGGATCTCCCGGAGGGAGGAAAAGCCGATCGGAAGCATGCGTTTCGTCATTTGAAGAGGGTAGGCCGCCGCGCCGGAGCCGTCAAGAAGTCGGCAGCCGCGAGGCAGGCCCGTCCGCGTCGCGCGACAAGCAGCCGGCAGCTTCCGCGGCGGCACGGGCGGGCGGCGGGGAAAAGCGCGGGGGCGAGCGAACCTGTCGCTCCGGGGAAGCCCGCCCGCAGTAGGCGACCATGGTTGCAAGCACGTTCGACACGCTCAACGCACGGCCAGGAGGCCGTCAGGCGGAAGCGAACGCCGACGGCCGGCACCGCCGCCAAAGGCGACGCGCGGCGACAACGACACCGGCTTCGCGAGCCTCGACGGCAAGGTCGACGCCCTCGCCAAGGAAAGCCGCGCGCCGACGATCATCGCGGCAGCCCTCGCCGCTTTCCTTCCGCCAACGTTCGTCGCGGGTCAGGTGACGGCAGGCGTTGGCCTCCGTTTTTGAACTCGCCCGCCTGACCTCTCCGCAACATGCAAACGGCCGGTCAGCCACCGCGCGCGTTGCGCTTCAAACTTGAAGGGGCGCCTTGCCTCCCGGCATCGTCAAACGGGCGCCGGCCCGCGAAGCCTGCAGGGAAACGCCGCCGGCCCCGAGGCGGCCTTTTCGGCCGGGCGGCCCGTCAAGCCGCGCAACGAACCGGCGGAACCGGCTGCCGCCGCAGGCCGAACCGCGCGGCGTTCTTTCGCGGAGGCGGCCGTGACGGGAAGCCGTTCAGGCGGGCTCGCAATCGAAGCCGACGACGTTGCGCTCCTCGCGGCTGAACTCCACCCCGACCAGGTGGACCGAACGCCCGAGACGGCGGTACTTGTCCGCATAGCCCTTCTCCCGCAGTTGCGCGAGCGCGATCCCCTCCCGTCCGCGCTCCACCACCTTGAACTCGAACAGGTAGACGCGCCCGCCGGCGCGGATCGCCATGTCGGCACGCCCCCGGCTGCCGCTGTCCTCGGCCACCGGCTCGAGGCCCTCCATCAGGAAGCAGCTGTGGATGACGCTCGCGTAGTGGGCCTCGTACTTCGCGACCGGGCTGTTCATGTACCACTGGTGCGGGATGGCGGCGAAAATGCCGCGGAACAGGGTTTCGAGACGCTTGAAGTCGTTCGCCTCCAGCAGTTCGCCCAGCCGCAGGTTCTCCGTCTCCTCGCGGGCCTCGGCCGGGAGCAGTTCTCCCAGCAGGGCCTCGCCCAGGCTCTGGCGCACCTCGAGGTTCGGGTAGTCCAGCCTGTAGCGCCCGTCCTCCTCGCCGGCGATGGTGAGGTAGCCGGTCTGGAACAGAAGCGCCTCGACCGAGATATTGTCCACGTCGAAGGTCGAGAGCAGGCTCTCGCTGCCGGTTATGCCGTCCAGGCGGGGAGTGGGCAGGTCGCGGCGAGTCAGCGTCTCGATCAGGAAGGTCGGCGTGCCGCTCTCGAACCAGTAGTTGCCGAACCTGCGCTCGGCGAGCAGCAGCAGGATGCCGAACGGGTTGTAGATCTTCTCCGGCCCGCACCAGTTGTAGCCGTTGTACCAGCGGCGGATCTCGTCCCGGTCCAGGCCCTCGAGTTCCGGGGCGAAGACCGCGTCCAGCTCCGCGTCCGTGTAGCCGCAGATGTCCGAGAACTCCGGCGCCAGCGTGATGTCGCGCAGGTTGTTCAGGCCAGAGAACAGGCCAGCTTTCGAGAACTTGCTCACCCCCGTCAGGAAAACGAAACGGAGCTGCTCGTCGCAGGCCTTGATCACCCCGTACAGGCTGCGCAGGAAGTCGCGGTTGGCCCGCGCCAGATCCCGGTCGCCGAGCGCGTCGAGGATCGGCTTGTCGTATTCGTCCACCAGAACGACCGTCCGCTGTCCGGTGCGCTCGTGCAAGGCCGCGATCAGTTCCCGGAAGCGGATCGAAACTCTGGCGCTGCCCGGCTTGATGCCGGCCAACCTCTCCGCCGCTTTCAGTTGCGATTCCGTTTCTTCCCGAACCCCGTCCGGGTCGCCGAAATCGCCCCCGGCGAAATCCAGCCGCACGACCGGATTGCGCGCCGACCAGTCCCATCCGTCGTGCACGGCGAGGCCCCGGAACAGCTCCTCGCTTCCCTCGAACAGCTTCTGGAGCGTGTCCACCAGGAGGCTCTTGCCGAACCGGCGCGGACGCGACAGGAAATAGTACTTGCCCCTTTCGACGAGGCGGCGCACATGGTCCGTTTTGTCGACGTAGTAGCAGTCCATCCCCCGGATCTCCCGGAGGGAGGAAAAGCCGATCGGAAGCATGCGTTTCGTCATTTGAAGAGGGTAGGCCGCCGCGCCGGAGCCGTCAAGAAGTCGGCAGCCGCGAGGCAGGCCCGTCCGCGTCGCGCGACAAGCAGCCGGCAGCTTCCGCGGCGGCACGGGCGGGCGGCGGGGAAAAGCGCGGGGGCGAGCGAACCTGTCGCTCCGCGGAAGCCCCGCCGAGGCGAGCGCGTTCGACACGCTCAACGCGCAGCCTGGAGGCCGCCGACGGAAGGCGCCGCCGCCAAAGGCGATGCGCGTCGACAACGACGCCGGCTTCGCGAGCCTCGACGGCAAGGTCGACCCCCTCGCCGCGGAAACCAGGGCCGACGCAACGCGACGGCAAGCGCCCTCGCCAGGGAAAGCCGCGCGCCGACGATCATCGCGGCAGGCCTCGCCGCTTTCCTTCCGCCAACGTTCGTCGCGGGTCAAGTGATGGCAGGCGTTGACCTCCGTTTTTGAACTCGCCCGTCTGACCTCTCCGCAACATGCAAACGGCCGGTCAGCCACCGCGCGCGTTGCGCTTCAAACTTGAAGGGGCACCTTGCCTCCCGGCATCGTCGAACGGGCGCCGGCCCGCGAAGCCTGCAGAGAAACGCCGCCGGCCCCGAGGCGGCCTTTTCGGCCGGGCGGCCCGTCAAGCCGTGCGACGAACCGCGGGCGGCGTTCTTTCGCGGAGGCGGCCGTGACGAGAAGCCGTTCAGGCAGTCTCGCAATCGAACCCGACGACGTTGCGCTCCTCGCGGCTGAACTCCACCCCGATCAGGTGGACCGAACGTCCGAGACGGCGGTACTTGTCCGCATAGCCCTTCTCCCGCAGCTGCGCGAGCGCGACCCCCTCCCGTCCGCGCTCCACCACCTTGAACTCGAACAGGTAGACCCGCTCGCCGGCGCGGATCGCCATGTCGGCGCGCCCCCGGCTGCCGCTGTCCTCGGCCACCGGCTCGAGGCCCTCCATCAGGAAGCAGCTGTGGATGACGCTCGCATAGTGGGCCTCGTACTTCGCGACCGGGCTGTTCATGTACCACTGGTGCGGGATGGCGGCGAAAACGCCGCGGAACAGGGTTTCGAGACGCTTGAAGTCGTTCGCCTCCAGCAGTTCGCCCAGCCGCAGGTTCTCCGTCTCCTCGCGGGCCTCGTCCGGGAGCAGTTCTTCCAGCAGGGCCTCGCCCAGGCTCTGGCGCACCTCGAGGTTCGGGTAGCCCAGCCTGTAGCGCCTGCCCTCTTCGCCGACGATGGTGAGGTAGCCGGTCTGGAACAGAAGCGCCTCGACCGAGACCCTGTCCACGTCGAAGGCCGAGAGCAGGCTCTCGCTGCCGATCATGCCGTCCAGGCGGGGAGTGGGCTGGTTGCGGCGCGCCAGCGTCTCGATCAGGAAGGTCGGCGTGCCGCTCTCGAACCAGTACGGGCGGAACTCGCGCCGCCGAAACAGCAGCAGCAGGCCGAACGGGTTGTAGACCCTCTCCGGCCCGCGCCAGTTGTAGCCGTTGTACCAGCGGCGGACCTCGTCCCGGTCCAGGCCCTCGAGTTCCGGGGCGAAGACCGCGTCCAGTTCCGCGTCCGTGCAGCCGCAGATGTCCGAGAATTCCGGCTCCAGCGTGACGTCGATCAGGTTGTTCAGGCCAGAGAACAGGCTGGCCTTCGAGAACTTGCTCACCCCCGTCAGGAAAACGAAACGGAGCTGTCTGTCGCAGTCCTTGATCATCGCGTAGAAGCCGCGCAGGAAGTCGCGGTTGGCCGCCGCCAGTTCCCGGTCGCCGAGCGCGTCCAGGATCGGCTTGTCGTATTCGTCCACCAGAACGACCGCCCGCTGCCCGGTGCGCTCGTGCAGCGTCTTTATCAGGCGCCGGAAACGGACCGCCGCCCCGGCAGGACCCGGTTCGAGGCCGGCCAGCCGCTCCGTTTCCTCCAACTGGTCTTCCACGTTGCTCCGAACGAGGTCCGGGGAGTCGAAATTGCCCCCGCCGAAGCTGATCCGCACGACAGGATGACGTATCGACCAGTCCCACCTGCCGTGCACGGCGAGGCCCCGGAACAGCTCCTCGCTTCCTTCGAACAGCTCCTGCAGCGTGTCCACCAGCAGGGTCTTGCCGAACCGGCGCGGACGCGACAGGAAATAGTACTTGCCCCTCTCGACGAGACGGCGCGCGTGATCCGTCTTGTCGACGTAGTAGCAGTCCATCCTCCGGATCTCCCTGAGGGAGGAAAAGCCGATCGGAAGCATGCGTTTCGCCATTTGAAGAGGGTAGGCCGCCGCGCCGGAGCCGTCAAGAAGTCGGCAGCCGCGAGGCAGGCCCGTCCCGCGCTGCGTCGTGCGACAAGCAGCCGGCAGTTTCCGCAGCGGCACGGGCGGGCGGCGGGGAAAAGCGCGGGGCGAGCGAACCTGTCGCTCCGCGGAAGCCTCGCTGAGGCGAGCGCGTGCGACACGCGCAACGCGCAGCCTAGAGGCCGCGGGCGGCGTTCTTTCGCGGAGGCGGCCGTGACGGGAAGCCGTTCAGGCAGTCTCGCAATCGAACCCGACGACGTTGCGCTCCTCGCGGCTGAACTCCACCCCGATCAGGTGGACCGAACGTCCGAGACGGCGGTACTTGTCCGCATAGCCCTTCTCCCGCAGCTGCGCGAGCGCGACCCCCTCCCGTCCGCGCTCCACCACCTTGAACTCGAACAGGTAGACCCGCCCGCCGGCGCGTATCGCCATGTCGGCGCGCCCCCGGCTGCCGCTGTCCTCGGCCACCGGCTCGAGGCCCTCCATCAGGAAGCAGCTGTGGATGACGCTCGCATAGTGGGCCTCGTACACCGGGCTGTTCATGTACCACTGGTGCGGGATGGCGGCGAAAACGCCGCGGAACAGGGTTTCGAGACGCTTGAAGTCGTTCGCCTCCAGCAGTTCGCCCAGCCGCAGGTTCTCCGTCTCCTCGCGGGCCTCGTCCGGGAGCAGTTCTTCCAGCAGGGCCTCGCCCAGGCTCTGGCGCACCTCGAGGTTCGGGTAGCCCAGCCGGTAGCGCCCGTCCTCCTCGCCGGCGATGGTGAGGTAGCCGGTCTGGAACAGAAGGGCCTGGACCGACATCCTGTCCACGTCGAAGGCCGAGAGCAGGCTCTCGCTGCCGATCATGCCGTCCAGGCGAGGAGTGGGCAGGTTACGGCGCGCCAGCGTCTCGACCAGGAAGGTCGGCGTGCCGCTCTCGAACCAGTAGTTGCCGAACCTGCGCTCGGCGAGCAGCAGCAGGAGGCCGAACGGGTTGTAGACCCTCTCCGGCCCGCGCCAGTTGTAGCCGTTGTACCAGCGCCGGATCTCGTCCCGGTCCAGGCCCTCGAGTTCCGGGGCGAAGACCGCGTCCAGTTCCGCGTCCGTGCAGCCGCAAATGTCCGAGAACTCCGGCGCCAACGTGATGTCGCGCAGGTTGTTCAGGCCCGAGAACAGGCCCGACAACTTGCTCACTCCCGTCAGGAAAACGAAACGGAGATGCCTGTCGCACTCCTTGATCATCGCGTAGAAGCCGCGCAGGAAGTCGCGGTTGGCCAGCGCCAGCTCCCGGTCGCCGAGCACGTCCAGAATCGGCTTGTCGTACTCGTCCACCAGAACGACCGTTCGCTGCCCGGTGCGTTCGTGCAGCGTCCTTATCAGGCGCCGGAAACGGACCGCCGCCCCGGCGGGGCCCGGTTCGAGGCCGGCCAGCCGCTCCGTTTCCTCCAACTGGTCTTCCACGTTTCCCTGAATGAGATCCGGGGAGTCGAAATTGCCCCCGCCGAAGCTGATCCGCACGACAGGATGACGTATCGACCAGTCCCACTTGTCGTGCACGGCGAGGCCCCGGAACAACTCCTCGCTTCCTTCGAACAGCTCCTGCAGCGTGTCCACCAGCAGGGTCTTGCCGAACCGTCGCGGACGCGACAGGAAGTAGTAATCGCCTCCTTCGACGAGGCGGCGCACATGGTCCGTCTTGTCGACGTAGTAGCAGTCCATCTCTCCCCGGATTTTCCAGAGGGAGGTCATGCCGATCGGAAGCATGCGTTTCGCCATTCGGCGAGAGTAGACCGCCGCGCCGGAACCGTCAAGAAGTCGGCGGCGGCAGGCCTGTCTGCGTCCCCTGGCGCGGCAAGCAGTCGGCAGTTTCCGCGGCGGCACGAGCGGCCAGCGGGGAAAAGCGCGGGGGCGAGCGAACCTGTCGCTCCGCGGAAGCCCCGCTGAGGCGAGCGCGTTCGACACGCTCGACGCGCGGCCTGGAGGCCGCGGGCGGAAGGCGCCGCCGCCAAAGGCGATGCGCGTCGACAACGATGTCGACGCCGGCTTCGCGAGCCTCGACGGCAAGATCGACGCCCTCGCCGCGGAAACCAGGGCCGACGCAACGCGACGGCAAGCGCCCTCGCCAGGGAAAGCCTCGCGCCTCGAAACCAGGACGATTGTCGCGGCAGGCCTCGCCGCCCCTATGTTGGTTCGCCGCCGGAGAGCCGCGTGCGACGAAATGCGCCGCAAGCGGCGAAACGCCTGAACGTCAGGCAACGGTTCCGTCGAACAAGAGCGCCCCCTCGTCCGGTCGAGCAAGCGGACTTCCGCCGCCAAAAACCATGTCGAAGGCTCGTTCGAAGCCATCAACCGAAGCGGCTCGCGAAAGCGAAACCGGAAACCCGGAAATGCAACGCAAAGTAGGACCTCTCTGGCCGCCGAGAAGCTTCCGCCGTCGGCAGCGCGGCCCCGCGAAGCGCACGCCTCGAAGTCCCTCTCCTGCGGAACGCCGCTGGGACAGCTTTTCGCGATACGGTTCCTGCTTATCCGGGAAAACCTGCCGATAAGCCGTGCGTCATACTCTTGATGTCATGCAGCCGATCGCGTTCGTCCCACTGTGGTCTGCGAACGTTCTTTCCGATGATAGTTCTCAAGAATTCGCAGAACTGAGTTCATCGTAAATGGCATTCAATTCTTCGCCAGCGGATTTCGCAATATCTTTCGCTAGCTCGTTTCTGGTCTCATCGTTCGACAATTTTTCAATGCCATTCAAGTTCAGGCCTGTTCCATCACGCTGCAGGACGCGACACCATGGCCACCAAGCACGATGATCTCTTTGCGGACCGAATTTATTCTGAAGTCTGCGCCTGATTTCGTAGAATTTTTCTGTATCTTCCTCATACCCGACGCCAACGATAAAACCCAGTTCACGATTCGCCTCAACGCACAAATAGGCAGGTTCACGACCAAATGAATAACACAGTTGAATGCTTCCGCCTCCTCTTCGTACGACATCTTTAATCGCGTCCTCGGAAATATCCGATGACTTCTCTATCAGATCTATATTCCCATTCAGCTTACCTTTTAGGTCAACCCCTATCTTCTCCCACATTTCGTGCATCAGAGAAGCCTTGGCATGAATCAGGGCTTCTGCCAAATGATGAGCGACAAGGAAGTTGTCGTCCCGCATGCAAAGTTCCTTCAACTCTTTCATGAGTTCACTCCTTCTATCATTGCCTGTCATCCTCTTTATCAGGCGTGAATACTGTGCAATGGACTCCCGCAGTTCGGGTTCGCCATAGCCCCGTTTCCGGCAACGCTCAAGCCAAGGGAGAATAGCCTCGTAAGAGAGCGAGGTATATGCTTCTTCACTGAGACATTTCACGCTGTTCTCGGAAGGCTTGCGACCGTCGATCGCCAAGTACAGTATGTGTACGTCCTCTTTTTTATATCCCTGCTTCTCTAATTTATCATCGTATCCTTTCAGCTGTTGATCTCGATCTTCAGCGTGGATTTTATTCTCGATCGCCAGAGCCTGTCCGCAATCGTTCGTGATCAGAATATCGATGTAGTCGCGTTCGCGCTCGACTTTCACGCCCTTGAGCGCGAAGTCGAGCAGCGGTCCGGAAGCGACTTTTTCCACGCATCCCATGAAGTCATGCAGATTCGCCGCCCCTTCCTCGCTCCGATGGCCCAGCAGAGCGGCCAGAAACCGGGAATGAAGTTTGACTTCGTCGCTCTCGCTGCGCAGGACGGTAAACACGTTGAAAGGCTCTGGACGACCCGCTCCATAGCTCGCGTACAAAATGGCTGCGTCTTTCAACAGCAGTGCTGCCGACCCCAGCTGCGCCCGCTCGTCGTTCATCTTCCTTCTCGCACCCTCACGTCGAAGCGACAGTCGTTTCGAGCGTAGGCGCAGCGGATCTTTGCGTCAACCCCGGCACCGGATTAGGCGCAGAAGCTTGCCCTGCCTGTGCGTTGCGTGGAGGGAAACCCCATGGGCGGCGTGGCGTCCGAGACTTGAGGGTGCGCCATGATCGATGTTACGGAGCGCCCTCGGCAAAGAGCGCAAATGCCGTGCTGGAACGGCAGCCTTGTCCGCCCGGCCACCGAACATCGCGTGCCGACGCGCCCGTCGATGCCGCCGCAGCAAGAGACGTTCGCGCTGCGCTTGTCAGCTGGCCGTTCTCGCGTTCGGCCCGCAGGTGACCGGCACCGCGACCGTCGCGAGGCCAAGGCGCAGCTGCTTCATGCCGCGGGAGCGACGCCCGGAGCCAGCCTGGAGCGGAATCTGCGGAAACGGTCTCGGGCTGGAAAACCCGCAGTTTTCCGCGCCCGAACCGGGGCGAAAGAAATTCCGGCCCCTTGAAAGCCGCCTGCGTTTCGAGAAGCTATGGGCGGCGCAGGAGTTTCGGTTTTCAGTTCCCGGTGTGCAACTGCTGGACGAGTTGCCTTACGGTCGGAATGAAGCCGTCGGCGTAAAAGGGGTCGTCCCTGAACTTGAAGGCGTTGTGCCCGGCGAACATGAGCTGCCGGTTGACGTCTCCGTCGTGAGCGATGTCCTGAAGCGTTTTCTGAATGCAGTAGGATCGCGGATCGGGACGGCGACCGGTGGTTCCGGACTCGCCCTGCGACCAGTTCGAGAACTGGCATTGCGAAAGGCAGCCCATGCAATTGACCTGATCCGCGCGAATTTCCCTGCCTTTTTCGGGCGAGACGAAGATCACCGTGGAATCGGGAGTCCGCATGCCCTCCGAGAAACCCTTCGCGTTCCAGCCGTCGATCTGCTTTCGATCGGCCTCGGCGACGAAGATCCTTCGTCCGCGAGGCCCGATGCGCAATTCCCGGTCCAGCGAGCCCACTGGCTCTTCGGAATAGGCGACTTGCCGTTCGGATCGTTCCTTCAGCTCGTTCAGAAACGCGTTGCGCACGGCCGACGAATAGAATCCGGTCGGACTGTAACGGTTGAGGAAAACGTCGCCTTCCTTGAGATCGAGCAGCCTGCGCTTCCACTCGTCCGAGATGGGGCTTTCCTTCGTCAGCAGCGGGCGCGTGCCGAACTGGAACGCCACGGGCGCGATGTCGGGATCGTCGATCCAGTCCTCCCATTCGCGCAGATGCCAGACGCCGCCCGCCATGATGATTGGCACGTCCTGCAATCCCGTGGCGTTCATCACGCGCCGCAGATCGACCACTCGGGGACGCGGATCCTCGGGATTTTCGGGATTCTCGCTGTTGGACAGCCCGTTGTGTCCGCCGGCGCGCCACGGGTCTTCGTACACCACCCCGCCGAGCCAGTCCGGAAACCTGTGGTACGCGCGCTTCCAGAGGGCGCGGAACGCGCGCGCCGAGGAAACGATGGGGTAATAGTAGACCCCGTACCGGGCGGCGATGCCGCTTATCCGGTAGGGCATGCCGGCGCCGCACGTCACGCCGTGAATGAGCCCGCGCGCGCCGGCGAGCACGCCGTGAAGCACGCGTTCCGCGCCGGCCATCTCCCACAGGACGTTCATGTGAATGCGGCCGCCGCCGCCGGACACGTCGTGCGCGATCCGGGCCTGAGCGATCCCGCCCTGTATGGCGTAGGCCAGCAATTCCTCGTGCCGGTCGCGGCGGCTGCGACCGCTGTACCTGACGGGTATCAACTTGCCGTTCTCGTCGAAGGCGTCCGCATTGACGCCGGAAAACGTGCCCACGCCCCCTGTCGCCGCCCAGGCGCCGGAGCTTTCCCCGTTGGACACGGAGATTCCCTTGCCCCCCTCGACGAGCGGAAGCGCTTCCATGCCCGAAATGCGGAGCGGAACCAATGGCCTCAGGACCGGTCTCCCGTACACTGAAATCCAGGATCCGCCCGAGTCGGACGGACCCTGCGAGTCAAGTATATGAAGCGATCCTCAAACGACCAGTCCCGGCCGGAAGATTCAGGACGCCGCCGCGCGGTCGTCCCGCTTCGACAGGTCCTGCCCGGTCCGCTGGTCGACCACCTTCATGGAAAGGCGGACCTTGCCGCGATCGTCGATCGCGAGGACCTTCACCTTCACCTCGTCGCCCTCGTTGACGACGTCGGTGACCTTCGGAACCCGGCGGTTCTGAAGCTCGGAAACGTGAACCAGACCGTCCCGCGTCCCCATGAAGTTCACGAACGCGCCGAAATCGACGACCTTCACCACCTTGCCGGTGTAGATCGCGCCGACCTCCGGCTCCGCGACGATCGACTTGATCCAGTCTATGGCGGCGTCGCTGGCGGCGCTGTCCACGGACGCGACCTTGACCGTGCCGTCGTCCTCGATGTCGATCTTGGCGCCGGTCTGCTCGCAGATTTCGCGGATGACCTTGCCGCCAGGGCCGATCAGCTCGCGAATCTTGTCCGTCGGGATGCTGAGCGTCGAAATGCGCGGCGCGAACTGGCTGACCTCCTCCCGCGACTGCACGAGCGCCCGCGCCATCTCGCCGAGAATGTGAAGCCGCCCGTCGTGAGCCTGCTCGAGCGCGACCTTCATGATCTCTTCGGTGATCCCGGTGATCTTGATGTCCATCTGCAGCGCGGTGATGCCCCGTTCCGTGCCGGCGACCTTGAAATCCATGTCGCCGAGATGGTCCTCGTCGCCGAGAATGTCGGAGAGCACGGCGAAACTGTCTCCCTCCTTGATCAGGCCCATCGCGATGCCCGCGCACGGACGGCGCAGCGGGACGCCGGCGTCCATGAGCGACAGCGAGGCGCCGCATACCGTGGCCATCGACGAAGAGCCGTTCGACTCGGTGATCTCGGAAACCACCCGCAAGGTGTAGGGGAAGTCCTCCTTGCCGGGCAACAGCGCCCGGATCGCCCTCCAGGCGAGCTTCCCGTGGCCGATTTCGCGGCGGCCGGGCGAACGCAGCATGCTGGCCTCGCCCACCGAATAGGGCGGAAAGTTGTAGTGCAGCATGAAGTGCTCGCGATACTCGCCTTCCAGGGCGTCCACGATCTGCTCGTCCTGGCCGGTGCCCAACGTGGCGGTCGCGATCGCCTGGGTCTCTCCCCGGGTGAACAACGCCGAACCGTGCGCCCGCGGCAGAACGCCGACCTCGGCCTCGATGGGACGCACTCCCGTCAGGTCGCGGCCGTCGATGCGCTTGCTCGAATCGAGTATGGCGCGGCGAACGATGTCCTTTTCGACGTCCTTTATCAGAGCGGCGGCGCGCTCGGCCTCGTCGCCGTCCTCGAAGCCGCGAAGCGCGGCGGCCTTGGCCTCGGCCACCTTCTCGACGCGGGCCTGCTTGACGGTCTCGGCGTAGGCGTCCCGCAAGGACGCCTCGGCGGACTGCCGAAGGCGGGCGCGCAGTTCCTCGTCGTCGTCCGCCTGGGCCGGAAGGTTCCACGGCTCCTTCGCGCACTCCTCCGCAAGGCCGACGATCAGGTCGATGACCGGCCGGAACTCGCGATGAGCGAACATGACCGCCCCGAGCATCACGTTCTCGGACAGCTCGTTGGCCTCGGACTCCACCATGTTCACCGCGTCCGCAGTGCCCGCCACCACCATGTCGAGATCCGAGGCGGCGAGCTGCTCCGGCGTCGGATTCAGCGCG
Organism: Alphaproteobacteria bacterium; assembly: GCA_965243135.1. GTDB lineage: Bacteria > Pseudomonadota > Alphaproteobacteria > MPNO01 > UBA830 > JAJEBT01. Next base: position 12,693 of record OZ251539.1, on the reverse strand, counting down.
TACCTGCCGTCGACGTAAGCGACCCGCGCGGCGCCGATCGGGCCCATGAAGGGAATCCCCGAAATGGTCAGCGCGGCCGACGCGCCGACCAGGGCGACGATGTCGGGATCGTTTTCGAGGTCATGCGCCAGCACGGTGCAGATGACCTGCGTCTCGTTGCGGAAGCCCTTGGCGAACAGCGGCCGGATCGGCCGGTCGATCAACCGCGAGGTAAGCGTCTCCTTTTCCGAGGGGCGGCCTTCGCGCTTGAAAAAACCGCCGGGAATCTTTCCGGCGGCGAACGACTTTTCCTGGTAATTCACGGTCAGCGGAAAAAAATCTATGCCGGGCCTCGGCGAATTTTCCGCCACGACCGTACAGAGAACCGTGGTGCCGCCGTAGGTGACCATGACGGCTCCGTCGGCCTGGCGGGCCACCTTTCCGGTTTCGAGCGCGAGCGCGCGCCCGCCCCATTCGATCTCCTTGCGATGTACTGAGAACATCTTCTCGCTTCCTTCCTCAGGCCCGGCGCTCCCATGCGCCAAGGCCATGCGTCACGTCGCGCTGCGACGCGGCCTCCCGGCAGCCGGGCGGACTTTGCGCGGCCCCCATGGCCGCTTGACATTCATCGCTGTTCCTGCGCCGGGGATCCGGCGTGCGCATTCATCAGCGCCGCAGACCCAGACGCTCGATAAGGGTTCCGTACCGCGCTTCGTTGCTGCGCTTGAGATAATCCAGCAGGCGGCGGCGGCGGCCCACCATCGTCAGCAGGCCGCGGCGCGAATGAAAATCCTTCTTGTGCTCCTTCAGATGCTCGGTGAGGTTGCGAATGCGCTCCGAAAGGATGGCAACCTGCACCTCCGGCGAACCGGTGTCGCTTTCTCCGGTGGCGTACTCCCGGATCAGCTCCTCTTTGCGCTGCTGCGTAATCGACATTACTGGCTCCGTCACGATGCGCGCCGAATATAGCGCCCGTTCCGGGAAAAGTCGAGTCCCCCGCCGAAAGCGACCTCCGCTGCCCGACGCCCGCTCGACTTCCTGCGACGGCCGCCGCCGGGCGGCGCCATGCCCGGAGATTGACAATCGCGCGCGTTTCCTCGTTGAATGCGGCCGTCCTGCGCAGGATGCAGGTCCAGCACGGAGGCAGATATGCGCGCAAAAACGATAGCCGCGGGACTGGCCGCAGTCGCGGCGCTGACGGTCGCCGGCCCGGCATGGGCGGCCACGAGTTTCGAGGGCAAGACGATCAAGATCGTGATTCCCTACGGACCCGGCGGCACCTACGACAAATACGGAGTCACCTTCTCCAACTATCTCGGCAAGCACATTCCGGGCAATCCCAACATCATTCTTCAGCACATGCCCGGAGCCGGCGGAGTCAAGGCCATGAACTGGGCCTACAACGTGATGCCGAAGGACGGTCTCAACATGATCGTGCCGCTCGACAACGCCGTCATCAACCAGCTCATGCGACCCGAGAAGATGCGTTTCGACGCCCGCCGGTTCATCTGGCTGGGTTCGAGCAACCAGACCAACATCGTCATGGTCGTCAGAACGGATACGGGGATCGCGAAGCTCGACGACATGAAGGCCAAGAACGTCATCGGAAGCACGAGCGGCAAGTCCTCGACCGGATACATTTTCCCGCAACTCCTCAAGGGGCTGTTCGGGTACAAGGTCAAAATGGTCACCGGCTACAAGGGATCGTCGAAATCCATCCTCGCCGTCGAGCGCGGCGAGACCCAGATGGCGGCCTTCAACTGGCTGGCCTGGGCCTCCAAGGTCCCGCACTGGTTCGAGGGCGACAAGCCGTTCGCCCGCCCGATCGTCCAGATCGGCGTGTTCCGCGACCCCGACCTTCCCGAATCGGTGCCGATGATCTCCGACCTCGTGACCGACGAGATGGACCGGAAGGCCGTGGATTTCATCAAGGTTCTCGGATTGCTGGGCCGCGGCCTCGCCCTGCCGCCGGGCGTCGACCCGGAAACGGTGAAGACGCTTCGCTCCGCGTTCGACAAGATGAACGCCGATCCGGAGTTCGCGGCCGAGCTCAAGAAACGCAGGTTGCGCCTGATCCCCTCCAGCGGCGCAAGAATCCAGGAGATCGTCAAGAAGGCGATCGACAACGCGTCGCCGCAGGTCGTCCAGCACGCCCGCAAGCTCATTTACGGCGGCGAAAGCTGACGTCCCCGGCCGGCCGGAGAACGATCTTTCCGGCCGGCCTCCCCGAGGCCCATGTCCCAGAAGGCCGTCTCGAGACGCGTCGCCTGGACGAAGGTCGACGCAAGGTCCCGAAAACGGTCGCCGCCGCCGCGGCGCGCCGCCAGCCTGTCGAGCAGGTCGACCGCGCCGCGCGCCACCGCCGCATACTCGTCGCCGGCGTACATCTCGATCCAGGCGCGATAGGGATTGCCGTCGAGCGCCGTCGCGGGATCGTCGCGGAGAAAGCGCCCGATTTCCGCGTAACCGACGACGCAGGGCGCCAGCGCCACCTGCAGGTCGAGAACGTCGCCGGCCATGCCGCGCTCCATGACGTAGCGCGTGTAGGCGACGGTTTCCATCGCTTCGGTCGCGGCCGCCATTTCCGCTTCCGCGATTCCCCAGCCGGCGCAGAACTCGACATGCAGCTTCATCTCCTCGCCCACGGTCGCGGCGAGCGTCGCCGCGGCGGCGCGAATCTCGTCCGGATCGTCCGATTTGAACGCCGCCAGCGCCCATGCCCGCGCAAAATGCACCAGGAAAAGATAATCCTGGATCAGATACCGGCGGAAGCAGGCTTCCGGCAGCGCGCCCGCGCCGACGAGGCGCACGAACTCGTGGCGCGTATAGGCCGTCCACGCGCCGGGATCGGCGTCCTTCAGACGAGAAAAGAAAGCCGTCAATTTCCCCTCCTTCCGCGGACGGCGCCCGCCGGACGGCCCGCCGCCGCCGGACTGCGCCGTCTACATCATCTGGTTGTTGGTTCCGGCCGGCAACGTCAGTTCCATGCCGTCCGTCTCGTCGGTCACGACGATCTGGCAACCGAGCCGCGACGTCGGCCGCAGACCCCAGGCAAGGTCCAGCAGATCCTTCTCCTCTTCCGAAGCCGGCGGCAAGCGTTCGAAGTGCGCCGCATCGACGATCACGTGACAGGTCGAACACGCCATCGCGCCTTCGCAGGCGCCTTCGACGCCGGCGCCGCTGTCCCACGCCAGTTGAAGGATCGAGGCGCCGGCGGCCGCTTCGACCTCGACCCGCGCGCCGCCGGGAGAAACGAAAACGATCTTCGGCATCGCCGGTCAGGAGCGGCGCGCGAACGCGTCGCGCCAGGCGTCGACCAGACGGTCGATATCGCCGGGGACGCTGTGCCACCCAAGGCTGACGCGCAGGGCGCAGAGCGCCTCGTCATCGGGGACGCCCATCGCGGAGAGAACGTAGGGCGGCGCGACCCGGCCGGCCGAACACGCCGAACCGGCGCTGACGGCGATCCCCGCCAGATCGAAGGACATCACCTGGACCTCCGACCTCACGCCGGGCATCAACAGCTTGGAGGTGTTGGGAAGCCGGGGCGCGCGGCCGCCGAAAACCCTGAATCCCGGCGTCGTCGACGCGAGCCTCTCCTCGATCCCGTCCCGCAGCTCGGCGAGCGCGGCGAATTCCCGCATCCGCTCGGCGGCGATGCGGGCCGCGACGCCGAACCCCGCGATCAGGGCGCAGCTCTCGGTTCCGCCCCGCAAGCCCCGCTCCTGGCCTCCGCCCCGGAGCAGACAGGAAACCGCGCCGGGGTCGCGAACGACGAGAGCGCCGACGCCCTGCGGTCCCCCGAACTTGTGAGCCGCAACCGCCATGGAGTCCGCGCCGAGGCCGGCGAAGTCGAGGGGAACCTTTCCCGCGGCCTGCACCGCGTCGCAGTGAAGCTTCGCTCCGAAGCCATGGGCGATCTCCGCGGCTTCGGCCACCGGCTGCAGCACGCCGGTCTCGTTGTTCGCCAGCATCAGCGCGACCCATTCGGGTTTTTCGGCGCTTCGGAGCGCCGCCTCCAGTTCCCCGAGATCGACGACGCCGTCCGCGTTCACGGGCGCCTGCGCCGCGCCCGGACACGCCTCGAGAACCGCCGGATGCTCGATCGCGCTGACGACGGTCCGGCGGGGACGGCATTCCCGCATGACCTGGTTGTTCGCCTCGGTGCCGCCGCTGGTGAACACGACCTGTTCGGGCGACGCGCCGACCAGCGCCGCGACGGCGCCGCGGGCGTCCTCGACCGTCCTGCGGGCGCGGCGGCCGGCCGCATGAACCGACGACGCGTTGCCCCCTTCCGCCATCGCCTCGGCAACGGCCCGCACCACTTCCGGGCGCACCTTCGCCGTCGCGTTGCTGTCCAGGTAGACGGCGGAATCCATGGGCGCTCTCGATGATTCGAGCAGCCGACCGTGCTATATTCGGTCAGCTTGCGTGGAAACGGGCGCAGCCTATATCCCGTTCCACGAGTGTCAACAGCGCCGCCGGCCGGCGGCGCCGACGGAGACCGCCGAATGCCGGAGATCATCTTCAACGGACCCGAAGGCCGCCTCGAAGGCCGCTACCACCGAAGCAAACAGGAAAATCCTTCCGTCGCCCTGATTCTGCATCCGCACCCGCTGTACGGCGGGTCGATGAACAACCGCGTCGTGTACCAGATGTTTCACTGTTACGCGCGACGGGGGTTTTCGGTTCTGCGGTTCAATTTCCGGGGCGTCGGACGCTCCCAGGGCGCTTACGACGAGGGCGAGGGCGAACTTTCGGACGCGGCGGCCGCGCTGGACTGGCTGCAATCGACGAATCCCGACTCGCCGCAATGCTGGATCGCCGGCTTTTCGTTCGGAGCCTGGATCGCGATGCAACTCCTGATGCGCCGGCCCGAAATCACCGGTTTCGTTTCGGTCGCGCCGCCGGCCAGCCTCTACGACTTCTCCTTCCTCGCCCCCTGCCCGTCGTCCGGCCTCTTCGTGCACGGCGCCGACGACAAGATCGTGCCCGTCGAACAGGTCAGCGAACTGACGGAAAGGCTTTCCCAACAGCGCGACATCACGATCGACTACCGGATCGTGGAAGGAGCGGATCACTTTTTCGACGACCGGACGGACGAACTGACGGCGCAGCTCGACGACTACCTGAATTCCGCGGTCATCGGCGTGAACCCGATGCTGTACGACGCGAGCTCCGCCCACGCGTAAGCGCCGCCCCCCGCTTCAGGCGGCGCACAGACGCCCGCCGGTCAGCGGCCGGGGGGCGCCGGTCGTCGTCGGAACGCTGAGCGGCAACTTCCGAACGGAACGCACCGCGAGAAACGCGAACGCCTGCGCCTCGAGCGCGTCGCCGTCCCATCCGGCGTCCTCGACCGGCGCGACCGGCGCGTCCAGCGCCGCCGCGAGCCCCTTCATGAGGGTCGGATTCCTCCGCCCGCCGCCCGTCGCCAGCCAGCGGCGCGGCGGCGAAGGCAAATGCGCCGCGGCGAGGCCCGCCGCTTCGCAAGTGAACCGGGCCAGTGTCGCCGCTCCGTCCCGAAGCGAAAGCCCGTCGACTGCGCCGATATCGAAATCGAGCCGGTCGAGGGACTTCGGCGGAGCCGCGCGGAAATAAGGATGCCGGAGCAGGGCGGCCAGCGCGCCCCGGTCGACCGTCCCCGCGGCGCTGAAGGTTCCGTCGCGGTCGAACGCCTCGCCGGTCCTCGCGGAAATCCAGTCGTCGAGCAGCCCGTTTCCGGGACCGGCGTCGAAAGCGACGGGATCGTCGCCGTCGCCGATCCAGGTCACGTTCGCGATCCCGCCGACGTTCAGCACGGCGACCGGCCGGGCGAGGCCGGCGCACAGCGCCCGGTGGTAGAGCGGCGCCAGCGGCGCTCCCTGCCCGCCGGCCGCGACGTCGGCGCCGCGGAAATCGCAAACCACGTCGATGCCGGTCGCCGCCGCGAGCGCCGCGCCGTCTCCCGCCTGCAGGGTCAGGCGCGCGGCGGGCGCGTGCAGAATCGTCTGTCCGTGCATCCCGATCAGCGAGACCGGTTCGCGGTGCCGCGACAACGCGAGGCGGGCGGCGTCGACGTGCCGTTCGGTGATCCGGCGGACCAGGTCCCGACCGACGCTCGGCTTCCCGAGGCAAGCCCTTATTTCCGCCCGCAGGCGGGCGTCGTAGGGAACGGTGCAGGCGGGTCCGAAACCGAGGACGCGTTCGCCGTCCGTCCTGACGATCGCCGCATCGACGCCGTCGATCGACGTGCCGCTCATCAATCCCAGGGCCCAGACGGGCGGGCGCGTCAGAAGACCTCTCCCTTCACGTAGTGGTCGACGATCTCCGAGCCCGTGGCCTTCCATACCCCGTCATGGCGGCAGACGTAGCCGAGCGCGTCGTCCAGGGCGCCGATGCGGTGCGGCACGCCGATGACGAACGGGTGGAGGCAGATCGCCATCACCCGGCCGGACCCGCTTTCGACGCTTTCGCGGTAAAGCGTGTCGAACTGGCGGCGTATCATGTCGCCGAACTCCTGGGCCGTCCTGCCGTTGCGCAGGCATTGCGGGAGATCGTTGATTTCGATCGAGTAGGGAATCGAGCACAGCCGTCCGCCGGCGAGTTCCATGACGTAGGGCTGATCGTCGTTGACCCAGTCGGCGACGTAGGCGCAGCCGCACTCGACGAGCGCGTCCAGCGTCGTCCAGTTTTCCTGGAGTCCCGAACTCAGCCAGCCTCTGGGCCTGACGCCGGCCGCGCGTTCGATCCGGTCGAGCGAGTCGGCGACGACGCGGCGGCCGGCGGCGTCGTCCAGCGCATGGAGGTAGCGGCTGTTGGACTGGTTGTGCCCCATGAACTCCCATTCGAGCGCGAGGGCGTCCTCGACGATCTCGGGGTAATCGTCGCAGACCTCGCTGTTGAGCGCCGCGGTGCCGCGGATTCCATGCTTCGCCAGGACCTCCATCAGCCTGAACGCGCCGACGCGCGCGCCGTAGTCGCGCGGCGCCCAGTTGATGACGTCCGGCGCGACGCCGGTTCCGCCGGGAACCGGTTCGTCGAGAGGGAACGTCTCGACGTTGGGAATCACCCACAACGCCAAGTGGTTGCCGTCCGGCCACGCGATCTTCGGACGGCGATTGACGGAGACGTAGCGGAACGGTCCGTAGCGCCTCGGTTCCATGCCCTTCTCCCTGCTTCGGCGGATCATAGCACTTTCCGATTCCCACGGCGCAGCGAATCATGGTATCTTAATGTTCGGAAGATTCGATTTCGATGAGGGTTCCGAAGATGGTTGGAAGCAACGATGGCGGCATCGCCCCCCCCCCCCCGCGTCATGGACGATAGGAGGTTCGGCATGAAGGCCCTGGAAGCGGCGGGCGGCAAGCTGGCCATGCGCGTTTCCGGCGTTCCGGGCGGCGGGGCGCTGGCGGTGGCGGCGGTGTTGTTGCTGGCGCCGGGGGAGGCGCGGGCGGAGACGGAATGCGGGAGCGCGAACCAGGCCGTCATCACCTGCGGGAACGCGGACTATCCCGACGGCATCAAGTACTTCGATACCAACCCCCTAGGTTTCGGCAACGGCAGCACGGTCAACGTCCCGGGCCGCAGCTCCGGGCCCACCACCATCACGTCGGGCGCCTCGCAGTCGACCGGCATCAAGCTGAAAGTCACCACACGGCAAGGCGTCACGCTCAACGTCGGCGGCGCGACGGGCGGGACCGCCCACATCGTCAACATCGTCCAGGGAACGAACACGAGAACCAGCGACGCCTACAACCACGGCATCCATTTTATGCAGAATCGCCTCGAGTCGTGGGCAACGGTCAACGTGAGAGCCGGGGTGACCATCGGCAGTTCGAGCGCGCCGATGAAGCAGCGCGGCATCTTCCTGCACTGGCGCTCCAATCAGATCAGCCAGGGCCGGGGCGCCGGCAGCGCCAGATTCACCAGCGCGGCGACCATCTACGCCGCCAGGCAGGGCATCCATTTTGTCCGGGAGAACGGGGGCACCAACGACGAGACCACCCTCACCAACAGCGGCGCCATCTTCTCGGGCGTGAACAACCCCTCCGCCACCGGCGCCTACTTCGACCGGCCGCACGGCATCCACGTGCTGTATGGGGGAACCCAGATGACCGGCACGCTGAGCGTCACCAACAGTGGCGCCATCACGGTGGGCGGCCCCTATACCGGCATCGTGCTGCGCAACTGGGGCGTCGGCGCCATGAGCCTCGACAACAGCGGCGACATCGGCGCGGTGGCGGGGCAGACGGCCAGGCAGGGCATCCAGTTCAACTACGAATACTGGGACAACCAGAGCGCCGCCGCCGTCACGCTCACGAACTCCGGCGCCATCACGGCGTCCGAATACGGCATCCGGCTCAAGAAGGTCTCTGGCGGCGATGTCGAGCTCACCAACCGCGGCGCCATCACGGTGACGGGCGACGCGGCGCAGCACCTGGGGCACGCCATCTATCTGACGGAGGGCGTCACCTTCGGCGACGGAAGAACCTACGCCGCCAACAGCGGCGACGTCACGGTCGTCAACGAAGGCGCCCTGCGCTCGAAGAACCACGCCCTCTACGCCTACAGGCCCATGACGACGACGGGGAACGTGGCGGACGACTTCGAGCTCACCAACAGCGGCGCCATCACGTCGGAGGAAGGGGACGGCATCCGCATCCAGCGGCCCGACGGCACCGGCGATATGACGATCGACAACAGCGGCGCCATCACGGCGGGGGTGAACGCCATCTGGATCGACGAGGTCCTGCCGCCCGCGACCACCGGCGCCGTCTCGGTCACCCATTCCGCCGGCGCGCTTTCGGCGGGGCGGTCGGGCATCGTCGTCCAGGTGGCGTCCAGCAACACCGCCGCGACGGTGACGCCGCGCTCGTCGTCGGCCCCGCTGATCGACGTCGCCTGGGGCAGCACCGCCTCGTCCGGGGCGACCGCCCGCGGAACGACCGGGACCGCGGCCAACGACGACGGCCGCTTTGCGACGGTGGGCGCGGGGAATGCGGGCGCCGGGCAGGTGCTGACCTTCGACCGGGAGGCGGAGGGCAGCAAGGGCAGCGGCGGCGTCTATGGCGGCCCGGCCGGCATCGAGGCCTACGCCATATCGTGGCGCGACGTTGTGGAGGTGGTGGCGAAGGGCGACGACCCGGGCGCGTTCGCGAACGCCGCGGCGCAGACGACGGCCGTGCCCACCGGCGCCACCGTCGCCGACAACGCCTACGTCGCCCGGTTCCGGGCGGCGCTGGAGAACGACGAGATCGCGGTCGCGCCAGCGCTCCTCACCGCCATCGGCACCACCGCCACCACCGCGGCCAGCGACCTGACCGACGCCCAGATCGTGGCCTTCCTGCGCGTGGACAACGCCGGCCGCAGAACCCTGCTGCGGAACGTTCTGGCGCAGGGCCTCACGGACGGGGAGAAGGCGATCCTGCGGGCGGTGGCGACGAACGACGGCGTGGACGCCGCGCTCACCGCCGCGGGCTTCACGGACGACACCTCGGACGACGGCGACTACTGGAGCCTGGTGAAGGCGCTGCTGGACCGCTACAATGTCGGCGACATCCGCGTCAACGTGCGCAGCGGTTCCATCGCCGCCTCGCGGGGCGACGGCATCCGCGCCTACTACGCGACGCCGCACGACAGCAACGGCAAGATCGACGTCGCCATCGCCGCGGGCGCGACCGTCGAGGGCAGCAAGGCGGGGATTTACGTCGCCAACGCGGGCGGCACCGTCACGGTCGAGAGCGCCGGGACCATCCGGGCGGGGACCGACGGCATCCGGGTGATCAAGCCGGGGACCATGGGCGACATCACCATCACCACCACCGCCGGCTCGTCGATCACCGCGGACGCCGGCGCCGGCATCCATCCGCAGGACAACGACGGCTACGCGGGCACGGTGACGGTCACCAACAACGGCGACATCACGGCGGGAACCTGGGGCATCTACGCCAACCGGCTCGGGGCGGGCGGCGTCTCCGTCACCAACAACGGCGGGACCGTGTTCGGCATGACCGAGTCCGGCATCTTCGCCGCGAACAAGGAGGGCGTCGTCAACGCGGTGACGGTCGACGTGCAGGGCGGAACGGTCCGGTCCACGGGCAGGAACAAGCCCGCCATCCATGCGTGGAACCGGGGGACGGGGGACGTCGAGGTCACCATCGCCTCGGGCGCCGGGGCCACCTCGAAACACGCCGCCGGCGTCTTCGCCGACCTCGGCGACGCGCCCGACAACCAGGTCGAGGTCACCCAGGGCGGGGCGATCCAGGGGCGCACGGGGGTCCGCGTCCGGGTGGCGCACGGAGCCACCGCCGCGACGCCGACGGCGCGGGCTGGGTCGGCCCAGCCGCTGATCGACGTCGCGTGGACGGGCACGCTCTCGCGCGGGACGCCGGCCGCTGTCGCCCCGAACGACAACGGCCGCTTCGCGGCGGCGAGCGTCGCGGACGCGCTGAAGTTCGACCAGGAGGCGGCGGCCGCGAAGGCCATGGAGGGGTCGCTCCGCTACGGCGGGGCGGCGGGCATCGAGGCGCACGCCCTGTCGTGGCGGGACGTCGCGGCGCAGGCGGCGAAGGGCGACGATCCGGGCGCGATCGCGGACGCCACGGCGCAGGCGAACCTGCTGTCGACGACGCATGCCGATTCCGAGAGGACGGCGATCCTGGCGCAGTTCAAGGCGGCGCTCGGAAACGAGGAAATCGCGGTCGCGGCGGCGGTCTTCGAGGCCATCAAGCCGGGCGCGACCAGCCTGGCCGAAGTGACGGACGCGGAGATCGTGACGTATCTGAGCGCGAGCGACCGCAGAATCCTGCTGCGGAACGTCCTGGCGCAGGGCCTCTCGGACAAGGAGAAGGCGGTGCTGCGGGCGGCGGCGACGGGCGAGGGCCTCGCCGCCGCGCTCGCCGACGCGGACGCGGCCTTCTCCGCCGCCTACCGGACCGCGGTGAACGCTCTGCTCACCCGCTACAACGTCGGCAACATCCGCGTCCGCATGACCGGGGGGAGCATCGATTCGCGCGGCGACGGCATCCGCGCCTACTACGCGACGCCCAACAACAACAACGGCACCATCACCGTCACCGTCGGCGCGGGCACGAGCATCGCCGGCGGCAAGGCGGGCATCTACGTCGCCAACGCGGGCGGCGCCGTCACGGTCACCAGCGGCGCGGCCATCCGGGCGGGCACCGACGGCATCCGGGTCGTCCAGCCGGGAACCTCGGGCGACATCGCCATCACCACCACCGCCGGCTCGTCGATCGCCGCGGACGACGGCGCCGGCATCCATCCGCAGGACAACGCCGGCCACACGGGCACGGTCACGGTCTCCAACAACGGCGACGTCACGGGGGGAACCTGGGGCATCCTCGCCAACCGGCTCGGCGCGGGCACCGTCTCCGTCACCAGCGCCGGCGGGACCGTGTTCGGCATGACCGAGCCCGGCATCTTCGCGGCGAACAAGGAGAACGACGCCAGCACCGTGACGGTCAACGTGACGGGCGGAGCGGTCCGGTCCGCGGGCGAGAGCAAGCCCGCCATCCATGCGCTGAACCGGGGCACGGGCGACGTCGTCGTCACCATGACCGGGGACGGCGTCGATTCGTCGCGCGGCGACGGCATCCGCGCCGAATACGCGACGTTCAACAGCAACAACGGCGCCGTTTCCGTCACCGTCGCCGCGCGCGTCACCGTCGGCGAGGCGGGGATCCACGTCGAGAACGCGGGCGACGACGTCACGGTCGAGAGCGCCGGGGCCATCACGGCGGGAACCTACGGCATCCGGGTCGTCCATCCGGCGGCATCGGGCGATATCGCCATCACCACCACCGCCGGCTCGTCGATCGCCGCGACCTCCATGCACGGCATCTCTGCGGAGGACAACGCCGGCCACACGGGCACGGTCACGGTCGTCAACGACGGCGCCGTCACGGCGCAGGGCTACGGCATCCTCGCCAACCGGCTCGGCGCGGGCACCGTCTCGGTCACCACCACCGGCGGGACCGTGTTCGGCATGACCGATCCCGGCATTTTCGCCGCGAACAAGGCGGGCGACGCCAGCACCGTGACGGTCGACGTGCAGGGCGGAACGGTCCGGTCCGCGGGCCTGAACAAGCCCGCCGTCCATGCGCAGAACCGGGGAACGGGCGACCTCGCCGTCACCATCGCCTCGGGCGCCGGGGCCACCTCGAAACACGCCGCCGGCATCTTCGCGTCCCTCGGCGACGCGCCCGAAAACCAGGTCGTGGTCACCCAGGGCGGGACGATCATGGGCCGCGCGGGCGTCCACGTCGAGGTGGCGCACGGGACCACCGCCGGGACGGCGCCGTCGCGGACGGCCCAGCCGCTGATCGACGTCGCGTGGACGGGCACGTTCTCGCGCGGGACGGCGGCCACGGTCGCTCCGAACGACAACGGCCGCTTTTCGGCGGCGACCGCCGCGGAGGCGCTCTCCTTCGACCAGGAGGCGGCGGCAGCCGTCCACTACGGCGCGGCGGCGGGCGTCGAGGCGCGCGTCCTGGCCTGGCGCGAGGTGACGTCGGTGGTGGCGACGGGCGACGACCCGGGCGCGATCGCGAACAATGCGGCGCAGATGAACCTGCTGTCGGCGACGCACGCCGATTCGCAAAGGACGGCGATCCTGGCGCAGTTCCGGGCGGCGCTCGGAAACGAGGAAATCGCGGTCGCGGCGGCGGTCTTCGAGGCCATCAAGTCGGGCGCGACCAGCCTGGCCGACGTGACCGA